>DASZZG010000155.1:0-6119 GCA_035543355.1 Solirubrobacteraceae bacterium
CTGCGCAAGCCGTTCGAGCAGGCCGACGAGAAGCTCTTCAAGAACGTGCGCGCGATCTTCGGCGGCCGCGTGCGCCAAGCCGTCACGGGGGCGGCGCCGATCGCACCAGAGATCCTCGAGTTCTTCTACGCCTGTGGCATCCCGGTGCTCGAGGGCTACGGAATGACCGAGACCGCCACCGTCGCCACCTACTCGACCGTCGAGGACTTCAAGTTCGGCACCGTCGGGCGGCCGCTTCCAGGCTGCGAGATCAAGATCGCCGAGGACGGCGAGGTCCTGATCAAGGGCGCCAACATCTTCGCCGGCTACTACAAGATGGAAGACGCGAGCTTCGGCGCAATCGAAGACGGCTGGCTGCGCACCGGCGACCTCGGCTCGATCGACGAGGACGGATACCTGTCGATCACCGGCCGCAAGAAGGACATCATCATCACCGCGGGCGGCAAGAACCTGACCCCTGCCAACATCGAGAACGACCTCAAGCAGTCACGCTGGATCTCCCAGGCCGTGATGCACGGCGACCGGCGCCCCTATCCGGTCGTGCTGGTGACGCTCGACGAGGAGGAGATCGCGAAGTTCGCGGCCGAGCACGGCCTCCCGACCGACGTCGCGCAACTCGCGCGCGAGCCCAAGGTCCTCGAGCTCATCCAGGCGGAGGTCGACAAGGCGAACTCGAAGTACGCCCAGGTCGAGAAGGTGAAGAAGTTCGCGATCCTCGACCACGATCTGTCGCAGGAGACCGGGGAATTGACGCCGACGCTGAAGGTCAAGCGCAACATCGTCAACGAGAAGTACGCCGACCTATTCGACGCGCTTTATTAGCCGCTTCGCCGCGCGCGCTAACAATTCACGGATGCACGGACGGCAAAGCCGATGAAGACGGACCCAACCGATACCGGCGGACTGTTCGTCGGCCGGCGCCCGGGCACCCGCCCGATCCGCTACCGCGAGCTGCCGGCCGACGCCGGCGAGCGCCGCCGCACGGTCGACCAGGGCGTCGCATGGTTCGTGCTGTCGACGATGATCGCCGTCAACCTGCTGTTCTGGGGGCCGTTCGAAATCGGCTGGATGTGGGTCGGCTCGCAGGCGGAGTACGGGACGCACAGCGCTTTCCTGGGGATCACCGTCGCCTTCATGGGACTGCTGGCGACACTTCTGATCGCCCTCATGTTGCTGCGCCAGCTCGATCATTTCTGGATCCTCGCGCGGCGCGCGGCCGGCCACGACCAGCGCTCGGGCTCGATCGGGACGATCTTCGCGATCACATGCGCGATCGGGACGACGCTGTTCACGGCCTGGCTGCTGCTCTTCTCGGGCGCCGAGTTCGCGCCGATCGGCATCAATTTGTAGGCGGTACGCCGACGGCGACTACGCCCCGCCGGCCCGCGCACCGAGATGGGACTGCTAGACCACTACCGCCAATTCGAGGGCATGAGCGACGAGGAGATCTCGCGCGAGCTACGCGAGCGCGCCGACGAGCGCCGGCGCCGGGCGCTCGCCGTCGTCGAGCCGCTGGACCTCTCGATGACGAGCTGGCACGAATTGCCCCATCCCAACGTGGTCGCCGCCGTTACCTACGCCGCGCGCCGTGGAATCAACCGTTACGCCGATCCTCAGGCGACCGCCCTGCGGCGCACGCTAGCCAGCCGCCACGATGTCGCGGCCGAGCGGATCGTCGTCGGCAACGGCATCGCGGAGCTGCTCGGCACGGCGGCCGCCGAGCTACTCGAACCGCGCGACGAGCTGGTCACGTTCTGGCCGTCATACCCCCTGTTTCCGCTGATCGCGCGGCGGGCAGGGGCCCAGGCCGTGCCCGTCTGGGGCCATGACCCCGAGGCGCTGCTGCAAGCGGTCAGCGGCCGCACGCGCGTGATCGCGATCGCCAACCCCAACGATCCGACCGGCGGCTACCTGTCCAAGGCGGTCCTGCGCGAGCTGCTGGCTCGCTTGCCGGAGCGCGTCGTCGTACTGCTCGACGAGGCGCTCTCGGAGTACGCCGACGCCGAGCCGCCGGGCGCGTCGCTCGGCCTGCTCGACGAGCACCCACGACTGATCATCCTGCGGACCTTCTCGAAAGCATTCGGCCTCTCGGGGTTGCGCTGCGGCTACGCCCTCGGCGGGCACGGCTCGGAATCGCTGCTCGAGCGCCTCGCGCCGCCGCTCGGGGTCAACGCGCTCTCACAGGCAGGGGCGCTCGAGGCGTTGGCGAGCTCCGGCGCCGAGGTGGCGACGCGCCGGGCGATCGTCATCGCCGAGCGCGGGCGCCTGCTCAAAGGCCTCCAGGAGCTGCCCGCCGACGCTCCTCCGAGCCAGGCCAACTTCATTTGGCTGAGGGTTCCCGGCGTGGACGGCGCCGAGCTGGCCGCACGACTCGAAGCACGCGGTGTGATCGTTCGCGGAGGCGATGGCTTCGGCGACGCCGACCACGTGCGCGTGGCGGTTCAGAGTGCGGAGGCGACCGACCGCCTGCTGCGCGTGCTGCGGACGTCGCTGTAAGCCGGCGCCGACTCACCCGCAGCATCTATGTATGAACGCGCAAAGTTGTTACATACTCTTGGTAGATTCCGTCTATATTCACCAAGATAGCTTGCTATATTCAGGGCAGTAATGGGCCGAGAACTTCATCGCACGACGATCGATATCGAGGTCGACGCTTACCAGGCGGCGCGCGATGCTTTGGGCACTCGCGGCTACCGCGACACGATTAACGGCGCCCTTCATGAGGTGAACCGGATCGCCAAGCTGCGCGACGCGGCGCGACGAATCCGCCAGGGCGAACTCGATCTCCTTACCCCGCAGGACCTCGAGCAGCTCCGCGCCCCGCGCCGATAGCGTCGTGCCCAGCTATCTGGCCGACTCCAGCATCTGGGCGTGGGCCAGAAAGGGTCTGCGTCCGGACATCACCAACAAGCTCGCTGACCGCGTCGAACGCGGCGAGGTATGCACTTGCGCGCCAGTGGTTCTCGAGGCGATGCACCAGGCCAAGACGGGTGTCGACTATGAACGGCTCTACCAGCGCTACTTCGAGCCGCTCGACTGGGTCGCGCTAACGGAGCACGCGAGCGACCGAGCCGTGCAGGTGCAACGCGACCTCGCAACGGCCAGCCACGGCAAGCACCTGCGCCCAGCCGTCGACTACTTCGTCGCCGCGGCCGCCGAACTCGCCGGCGACGACGTCGTGTTGTGGTTCTTTGATCGCGATCTACGCGTAATCTGCGACCACACCGGGCAAGCGCACGAACCTGAGCAATCGACTGGCGCCGGCACCTGAGCTGCACGCCTTGTTCTAAGGCTCCTGCGCGCTCTGGCGGAGCAAGGTGCCGGTCGTCTGCTCAAGGATCTTGCGCCACGCGCGCGTGGGCTCCTTCTCGGCGGCGAAGTGCTTGACGACCTTGCGCACGCGCGTCGCCGATATCTCGATTCCGTGGCGCTGGCAGATCTCGTAGAAGCGGTCGTAGTCCTGGGCTAGCTTGAGCGTCACCGATTGGAACCCGTGACGCGCGATGTCGAGGCGGGAGGCGAAGTTCATGATGCTCGTGCGGAACATCAGCTCGTCGTCGGGCTCCGGCTCGATCAGGACGATGTCGACACCGGGGTAGCGCTCCTCCCACTGTCTGGCCACCTCGTGCAGCCGCTGATATGCGAGCAGCTTGAACGACTGGTAGCCGATCTGGGGAAAGCCCATCTCCGAGACCCGCTGCTGTGGCGGCCCGTTGGTGCCGGCGGGCGCCTCGTTGACGAACGGAACCAGCGGATTGACCACGACGACGAAACGCGCGCCCGCCTCGACGGCGATGTCGATATTCGTCGTCGACACGATCCCGCCGTCGACCAGCTCGCGGCCCTTGAGGGCAACCGGCTTGTAGACCATCGGCAGCGCCGTTGACGCCCGCACCGCCGAGGAGATCGGGATGTCGTCCCAATCGTTGGCGCCGAATACGATCCGCTCGCAGGTGTCGAGGTCGGTGGCCGCGAGATAAAGCTCGTTCTCGAGCAGGCGAAAGTCGTCAGTGCGATCCGGGTCCGACAGTACGGTGCGCATGTAGCGCTCCACCCCGACGCCGGAGTAGAGCCCCGAGGGAAGCACGTGAGCCAATTCGAAGATGAGGTCCATCGCCGATATCTGGCCGTATTGAGTCGCAAACTTGCGCAGCAGCGAGGCCGCTCGCAACGGCAACGTGATGCCCGACTTGAGGAAGTCGAAGTAGTTGGGACGCAGCAGCGAGCTGAGGTCGATGTCGCGGAAGGGCGAGGGCGTCTGCTTGATGACCACGCGCATCATCTCTTCGGGGGTGATGCCGTTTGCCGCCAGAGCGGCGATGAACGCGCCCGCGCTCGTTCCGACGTAGACGTCGAACTGGTTGACGGTGCGGTTGACCGACAAGAGGTCGAGCGCTCGCAGCGCGCCGATCTCGTAGACACCGCCGGTAAATCCGCCGCCGCCGAGCACGAGCGCGGTCTTCGATTGACGGCCGCGTCGCGGCGCCACGGTCCGCTTGCCGGCCGGGCGCGCCTTCCGTGTCGCGCCCTTCGGGTCCAGCTTGACAACCTTTCCCATCGCAAGGCCATTGTAGGGGGAGGCCCGTGCGGAGCGGGGCCCGCCCGAAACCGTGGGCACTCCCCTGTGTTGGCAAGGCAGTGAGACGCTCGGGACGCTTGTGGAGAAGCTTCGCGCTGGCAGCGGCGCTGCTGGCCCTGGCAGGCCCAGCGGCGGCGGCAGACGCGGGCGGCAGTAACCCGCCGGGAGCCGCGCCCGGCAATCCTGGCCCACCGGCACCACCAACTCCCCCACCCACCCCGCCGTCGGGCACGGGTCGCGCCGCCCTCAAGGCGGCGCTCGGCAAGGCGATGCGCGGCGCGAGCCGCGCATCGGGCGCCTATGTCACCGACCTTGCGGACGGGACCACGCTGTTCGCCGCTCACGGCGACGTGCGCCGCAACCCCGCGTCGGTGGAGAAGATCTACACGACGAGCACGGCGCTGCGGCGTTTCGGTCCGGCGACGCAGTTCGCGACCACCGCGCTGAGCCCAGCGACGATCGATGCTAACGGCGTGTTGCAGGGCGACCTGTATCTGAGGGGCGGCGGCGACCCGACCTTCGGCTCGCAGTCCTTCAATAACGCGCGCTACGGTTCAGGAGCCGCGGTCGAGCAGCTGGCGCGTCTGCTGGCGCAGGCAGGGCTGCGCCGCGTCAACGGCAACATTCTCGGCGACGAGTCCCTATTCGACGACCACCGCGGCGGCGCGCGAACCGGCGCCCGGATCGACCCGGACATCGGCGCGCCGCTATCAGCGCTGAACTTCAACCGCGGGAAGGACGACGGGTCGACGACGCCCGCCGCCACGGCCGCTGACCGCCTGGCGGCGGCGCTTCGCGCCGCGGGCGTGCGCGTGGATGGAGGCAGCGATGTGGCAACGACCCCGGCCGGATCACGGGAGCTCGCCCATGTGAGCTCCCCGCCTCTGAGCACGCTCGTCCGCCTGACCAATCGGCCGTCTGACAACTTCCTCGCCGAGACGTTGCTCAAGGACCTCGGCGCCGCCTTTGGCGGCGGCGGATCCACCAGCGCCGGCGCCGAGGTCGTGCGCTCGGAGCTTCACGACGCGGGGATCAGCGCTCGAGTCGTGGACGGCTCGGGGCTCTCGCGCTCGGACCACACGTCACCACACGAGGTGGTGCGCCGGCTGGCGCAGATCAGCCAGGACCCCGTGGCGAAGGAGTTCACCGCGTCGCTCCCCACCGCCGGCCAGAACGGCACGCTTGCCAAGCGCATGCGCGGCACGGCGGCCGACGGCCGCTGTCACGCCAAGACCGGCACGCTCTCTGACGTCTCGGCACTGGCCGGCTACTGCGACGCGCGCAGCGGCGAGACGTTGGCCTTCGCCTTCCTGATGAACCGTACGAGCGTGGCCGCGGCGCACACCGTGCAGGACCGCATGGCTACCGCGCTGGCACGCTTCGGCGGCTGAGCCCGGGGCGTCAGCGCTCGAGCAGTTCGAGCAGCCCAGCCTCGTCGATCATCTCGACGCCGAGCCGCTCCGCCTTCTCGAGCTTTGAGCCGGGTGACTCGCCCGCAACGACGTAGTCGGTCTTCTTCGACACCGAGGACGTTACCCGG
>DASZZG010000156.1:0-7278 GCA_035543355.1 Solirubrobacteraceae bacterium
GTCCGGGTGCGGCAAGAGCACGCTGCTGGCGCTGGCGGCGGGACTGGACGTTCCCTCGGCAGGCGAGATGCGGATTCTGGGCACCTCGCTCAACCAGCTCGACGAGCTCGGTCTCGCCCGGCTGAGAGCCGAGCGCCTGGCAATCGTCTTTCAGTCGGACAACCTCTGGCCGACGCTCTCCGCTCAGGAGAACGTCGTCGCATCGCTGCGCCTGGCCGGTCGCGAGGACGCGTCGGGCGCCGCGTCGGCGGCATTGGCCGAGTTCGGCCTGGCGCCGCGCGCGAGGCATCGCGCGGCCGCGTTGTCCGGCGGCGAGCAGCAGCGCGTTGCGATCGCCGGCGCCGCGGCGCGGCAGGCGGCGCTCGTGCTGGCGGACGAACCGACCGGCGAGCTCGACGAGCACAACGAGCAGCTCGTGCTCGAGGCGCTCGTGCGCCTGCGCGCCGATCACGACAGCAGCGTGATGGTGGTGACCCACTCCGAGCGAGTGGCGGCGGCAGCCGATCGCGTGGTCGAGTTGCGCGACGGCAGGGTTGCGCTATGAGCGTTATCGCACCCGCCGTCGGTAGGGCCGGCGTGAGTTGCACCGGGGTCAGCGTCGTCTACGGCGACGGCGATGCCGCGGTGCGCGCGCTCGACTACATCGATATCGCGATCGGGCCGGGCGAGCGCGTCGCGCTGTGGGGCCGTTCGGGATCGGGCAAGACGACGCTGCTGCACGTCCTCGGCGGTCTCGTCGTGCCGACCAGCGGAAGCGTTTGGTGGCGCGATCTCCAGCTCTCCTCGCTCGACGCCCGCGCCCGCGGACACGCTCGTGCGCAGGGCATCGCCTACATCTTCCAGGGAGCGAACCTGCTGCCTCACTTCACCGCCCACGAGAACGTCGCCTTCGCGGCGCGCGTCGCCGGCCACGTTGAGGACGGTCGCCACACGCCGCCGGAACTGCTTGCGCTGGTCGGGCTTGCCGGCAAGCTCGATGCGCTGCCAGGGGAGCTGTCGGGTGGCGAGGCGCAACGCGTGGCGATCGCACGGGCGCTCGCACAGCAGCCGCAACTGCTGCTCTGCGACGAGCCGACGGGGCATCTCGACAGCGACACCGGCGCGCGCGTGCTCGATCTGATCGAGGCGCTCCAGCAGGACTTCGGCTTCGCACTCGTCACGGCGACGCATGACGCAGACGTGGCTGCGCGCTCAGCGCGCGCCGCCCAGATGCACGACGGGCGCATCGTCGGCGAGGAGCGCAGCGGATGAGCGTTTCGATTCGGCTCGCTCTGGCTGGGCTGTGGCGTGCGCCGGGGCGCACACTGACGCGCATCCTCGTGCTCGCCGCTGCCGTCGCGCTGCTCGGCGGGATGCTGCTGTTCGTCGGCAACTCGCTCAGGACGATGTCCTCGAGCGCGGTGCGCAGCGTGGCACTGGACTGGCAGGGCCCCGTCAATTCGCTCGGGCAGGCTAAGAAGATCGCCGCCGGGGTCGCAAAGCAGCCCGGGATCCTCGAGGCTTCCGCGACCGCGACGGCGCCGCTCTCGGGCGCGCAGCACACCGGCCCAGCAGGCTCCACGACTACGGGCGCCGGCGCCGTGCTGGCCGTCCCGCCGGACTACCTCAAACACATCAATACCTTCCGGCTGCTGCGCGGTGGCCTGGCGCCCGGGGGCGTCGTACTCGACCAGCAGATGGCCTCGACGCTTCAGGCGCAGATCGGCGACACAGTCAGGCTGACCGCCCGGCCCGGATCCAAGCCGCAGCCGTACAAGGTCTCCGGCGTGGCGATCGTGACGGCGTCCGATCAGCTCTTTGCGCCGCTCAATCCGCAGCTCGGGCCGGCGCCGTCGCAGCCGCCGGCGAACGTCGCCGTGATGCAGACCGACACCTTCGCGCGCACGCTTGCGCCGACGCTTCGGACGATCACCTCTGTCACACCGGGGGCCAGCGTGCAGCCGGGCGCCCAGGACGGGATTCAGTGGCAGGTGCAGGTGCAGCTCGATCCCCATGCGCTGAGCGGCGGAAGCCCGAGCGCCGCGCTCACCCGCGCCGATCAGACGCGCAACCGCGTCCAGCGCAGCTTCCCGGGACAGATCCAGTTCGTCGACAACCTCTCGGATTCCCTCCACACCTCCGCCGGCGACGCCCTCTACGCAGAAGCGCTGTACATCATGCTCGCCGTTCCCGGCGCCCTGATTGCGCTCGGCTTGGCTTACCTGGCCGCGCTCGGCAGCGTCGAGCGTGACCGCCGCGATTTCGCGCTGCTGCGCGCCCGCGGCGCCAGCCGCCGAGACCTGCTCGCGCTTGCCGGCGTGGAGAGCACGATCCTCGGCGTGATCGCCGGGCTGCTCGGCGCCGGCGTGGCGTTCGCCGCCGTCTCCACGCTTGTCAGCGGGGGCGCCCACCTAACGACCGCTCGGGCTCTGATCACCGGCGGGGCGTGCGTTGCGCTGGCGATCGCCGGCGCCGCGGCGGCGCGGATCGGCGCGAGCGTCTCCGTCCTGCGCGGAACCGTCGTCGAGGGCAGGAGCACCGCCACCCGCGGCCGCGCCCCGTTCTGGCAGCGCTACTGGCTCGATCTCGCCGCGCTCGCCGGCAGCGCCGCGATCTATTGGCTTACGGCGAGCACCGGATTCTCGGCCGTAGTCAACCCCGATTCCAATCCGACGCTTTCGCTCTCCGTCTACATGTTCTTCGCGCCCGCGCTGCTATGGATCGGCGCCACGCTGCTGCTCGTCCGCCTGCGCGGCCGGATGCTCGCATGGGCGGTGCGGCGCGCCGCGGGTGCGGCGCCCGGCTCGAGCGGGTTGCGCCCGTTCGTGCTGGCAAGCGCCGGCCGCAGAGGCGCGGCGATCAACCGCGGGCTGATCGTCGTCGGCCTGCTACTCGCCTTCGGCGTCAACCTCGGCATCTTCACCGCCACCTACCACCAGCAGGCGAAGGTCGATGCGGAGCTCACGCTCGGCGCTGACGTGGTGGCCACCGCTGCCCCGGGCGTCACTACCCAGCACAACCTCGCAGCGAAGATCGCCCATGTTCCCGGTGTCACAGCGACCAGCGCGGTGCAGCACTCCTACGCCTACGTCGGGCCCGACCTGCAGGACACCTATGGCATCGACGCCGGCTCGTTCACCAAGGCCACCACCCTGCGCGACTCGTACTTCATCGGCGCCAACGCGGCGCAAACGCTGAAGCGCCTCAAGGCGACGCCCGACGGGATCCTGGTTTCCAAGGAGACGATCGCCGACTACTCGCTCAAGCTCGGTGATCCGCTGAAGCTGCGGGTGCTCGACCAGCCGACCGGCAAGTTCCGCGTCGTCCGCTTCCGCGTGGCCGGGATCGTGCAGGAGTTCCCGTCGGCGCCGAAGGACTCTTTCATGGTGGCCAACGTGCGCTATCTCAACGCGGTCAGCCGCGCGGCCGGACCGAACGTGGTCTTTGCCAAGACCAGCGGAGGCGCTCCTGGCGTCGCCCGGCGTGTCGCCGCCGCGACGCGCAGCGACGGCACGCAAGTGAAGAACATCGATCAGCAGACCGCGCAGACCACCAGCACGATCACCACCGTCGACCTCACCGGCATCAGCCACATCGAGCAGGCCTTCGTGATCGTGCTCGCCGCCGCAGCGATGGCGCTGTTCGTCTCGCTGGGTATCGCCGAGCGGCGCCACGAGTTCGCCGCGATGACCGCGATGGGCGCTTCGCTGCGCGACGTCGGCGCGTTCCTGTGGTCGGAGGCGGCGCTCGTGTTGGCGGCCGGCATCGCCCTCGCCGCGGGCCTCGGCTGGCTGCTCTCGGTGATGCTCGTGGCGATGCTCCAGCACGTCTTCGATCCTCCCCCCGACGCGCTCGCCGTCCCCTGGGGCTTTCTCGGCCTGCTTGCCGCCGCGGCGATCGGCGCGACCCTGCTCGCCGCCTTGCTCGCGGCCCGGGGCCTGAGGCGCCTGCCGCTCGGAGAGATCCTTCGCGAGCAGTAGCAGTCATAGCGGCGGCTCCGTGCTCCGCGAAAAGCATCCACGTGTGGGCTGGACCGCGCCGCCCCGGCCATACTTGGGCAGCACATGCCCGCGCCGCGCATCGTGATCGTCGAGGACGACGCCGAACTCCAGCGAGTGCTCGTTCGTGGCCTCGGCGAGGAGGGCTTCGAGACGGCGGCCGTGGGCACGGGGGCCGCACTGCTGGAACGCGCGGGCGACTGGGCGGCCGACGCGCTCGTGATCGACGTCGGCCTTCCCGACGCCGACGGGCGCGACCTCTGCCAGGCGCTGCGCGCCCAGGGCATCCAGACGCCGGTTCTGTTTCTGACGGCGCACGACGCCGTGCCGGACCGGGTAGCCGGGTTCAACGCCGGCGGCGACGACTACCTGACGAAGCCGTTCGACTTCGACGAGCTCGTCGCGCGCCTGCGTTCGCTGCTGCGCCGCGGCGGGAACGACACCGCCGTCGAGGTCGGTCCGCTGCGGCTCGATCCCGTCGCTCATGCGGCTTCCTGCGGCGGCAAGAGCACCACGCTGACGCCGACCGAGTTCCGGTTGCTCGGCGCGTTGGCGGGCCGCAGCGGCGAGGCGGTGCGCCGTCGAGAGCTGCTCGGCGCGGGCTGGCCGCCGGGAGCGATCGTCCACGACAACACGCTCGACGTCTACATCGCGCGGCTGCGGCGCAAGCTGCGCGCGCTGCCGGGCGCGCCCGACATCACCACGGTCCACGGCGTCGGCTATCGCATCGGTTGACTTCCTCCCCACAGCCGAGGCAGAGGGATTCCCTTTCACGTCGCATGGGCGAGTTCCGGTTGGGTGGTTCGCGGTTCTTTCAGGGCGCCCCGGCTGACTTCGCCTGGAGGGCTTCCCGCGCTGCGACGACCCGTCCGGCCGCCGTCCTCTCGTTGTGTGTCGCCAGTCGCTCGGGCGAGGATCACCCGGGCGGCGTTTACGTCAGCGTGTGTCGTGTGCCCGCACGCCTTGCAGTGGAAGCGGTCGCCGCGGCGCGACGCCTCGTCGATGGTCTCGCATGCCGCGCACGTCCGACTTGTGTACGCGGCGGGCACACTGATCAGCGTGCCGCCGTTGCGGGCGAGTTTGTAGTCGAGCATCCGTGCAAGCTCGCCCCAGCCCTGGGCGAGGATCGCGCGGTTCAGGCGCGCCTTGGCTCTGACGTTCCTGCCGGGTTCTTCAACAGTGCCCTTCGCGCTGCGCGTCATGCTGTGCACGCGCAGCGCCTCGATCGCAACGAGGCCGTGGTTCTTGGCCAGGTCGGTCGTAAGCTTGTGAGAGAAGTCGCGCCGGATGCGCGCCTCGCGCGCTCGAAGCCGGGCGAGCGCGTCCAGCGTGCGCTGATGACGGAAGGACCGCCGGCGCTCGTCGTTCGGCCGTCCGCGCCGCGCGGTTTCCTGACGGCCCGCTTTGCGTGTCAGGCGCCGCAGACGCGCAGCTTGCCTCGGCGGCAGGGGCGGGCAGGAGCGCAGCTCGCCGGTCGACAGCGCGACCGTATTTGTAACGCCACGGTCAATCCCAACGGCGCCGCGGGGATGTCCCGCCGCCGCGGCGGACTCGTGCTCACAGCACAACGAGACGTGCCAGCCGAGCGAGTCACGCGACACCGTCAAGTGCTTGATGTTGCCGATCGGTTTGCGCGACCAGCGAAAGCGAACCCGCCCGAGCTTGGGGATCACCAGCTCGCCCCAGCGACGATTCAGCCGCCGCACCCGGATTCCGTCTCGCTCGCGGTTCTGTATTCGGAAGCTGTCGCGGCGGCTGCGCTTGTGGTAGCGCGGGAAACGCGCACGGCCGGCAAAGAAGTTGCGATACGCGCGGTCGAGATCGCGCAGCGCCTGCTGAAGCACGTCGGAATGCGGCTCGGCGAGCCACGGCACCGCGCGTTTGAGGTCGCCCAGTCCCACTCCCTGCTTGCCATAGCCGAGCGACACGCCGCAGTCGCGGTAGGCGATCTGGCGTTGCTGGAGTCCAGCGTTGTAGATCGCCCTCGCACACCCGCACCAACGCCCCAGCGCTCTAGCCTGCTCGACGGTCGGATACAGCCGATAGCGAAAGTGGCTGTACTCGGTTACACAATCCGAACACACGTTCGCCATAGGCATAAGCGTACGGCGGGAGACGGACGCCACCTGGCTTCCACCCCACGCCCGAGTCGCGAGGGATTCCGGCGGAGGCACATGTCACCCAATACACAGGCGAGGAAGCGATGAGCCTTCGTCGCCCGTGGAGTCTGCGCCGCCGTCTGCTGCTGGCCGTCGTCCTCGCCGTCGCTGTGGCGCTTGGCGCGCTGCTGGTGGCCTTCAACGTGATCCTCGACGCGCGGCTCAACGCCGATGCGACGGCTGTGTTGCGTACCCGGACGTCCGGTCAGCTGGCGACCCTGGCGACGGTCAACGGCAAGCTGCGCATGACCGAGGCCCCGGATGTCGCCGCGTTCGACCGCCCCACGTGGGTCTTTGACGCACGCGGGCGCGCGCTCGAGCACCCGCTGGCGGCTCCCGCCGTCGACCGCGCCGCCGCCGGCCTGGCTCGCGGTCCGCGACGCGCCGCCGAGGTCAGCCGTCCGCACACTCGGCTGCTTGCCGTGCCCGTCATCAAGGGGGCCCGCAGGCTCGGCACCGTGGTCGCCGGCGTCTCGCTTCAGCCATACGACCGGACCAAGCGCACGGTGCTGCTCGCATCCTTGCTGCTGGGGATAGGCCTGCTGATCACGGTTGCGCTGGCGACGCGGCGCGTGCTCGCCGCGGCGCTGCGCCCGGTCGCGCGCATGACCGCCGACGCCGCCGAGTGGAGCGAGCGCGACCTCGACCGGCGCTTCAACCTCGGGGCACCGCGCGACGAGCTGACGCAGCTGGCGAAGACGCTCGATGCGTTACTCGACCGGCGGGCCGACGACATGCGCCGCGAACAGCGATTCACCGCCGAGCTGTCGCACGAGCTGCGCACTCCGCTTGCGCGGATCGCCGCCGAGGCCCAACTCGCCCTGCGTGCTCCGCGAGACGGGGACGAGTATCGCGAAGCGCTGACCGCAATCCTGCGCAGCTCGGAGCAGATGAAGCGCGCGCTCGAAGCCCTGATGTCGGCCGCGCGCTTGGAGGTCGGCGCCAGGGGCGGATCGATCGACGCGGGCGCAGCGGCCGACGCAGCAGTCGAGGCGAACTCCCAGCTCGCCGAACAGCGCGGCGTCGACGTCGCGGTGAAGAGGCCGGCGACTTCGCTGCGCGTGGGCGTCGATGGCGACATGGTGGAGCGCATACTCCAGCCGCTGATCGAAAATGCGTGTCGTTACGGGCGCACGCGCGTC
>DASZZG010000157.1:0-19317 GCA_035543355.1 Solirubrobacteraceae bacterium
GGTCGGCGCAGCCGTTTGTGCTGGGCGCGGCGGCGCTTGCTCTGGAGCCGCCGCTCGCGCGCGGCGCGCGTGGGCTTGGTCTTGCGCCGCCCGCGCGGGACGGTCAGCGCCGCCGCGAGCCGCGCTCGCAGGCGTTCGAGCGCCAGCTCGCGGTTGCGTGCCTGGCTGCGCCCATCCTGGGCGACGGCCGTCAGCCGCGGTCCCACACGCGCGCGCACGCGTTGCTTCTGCTCCTCGCTGAGGGCGTTCGAAGCAGCGACGTCAAAGACCGCCTCGACGCGCGACGCGGTCGTATTGGCGTGCTGGCCGCCGGGGCCGGAGGAGCGGCTGGTGCGCAGAGTGACCTCGGCCAGCGGCACCGCGACCCTGCCGTTGACCTGCATCGGGTCCTCCATCGTCGGGCTCAGCCTCCCGGCGCGCCGCCCCGCAGGGAGCGCACCGCGCGCGACGCGAGCTGCACCGCAACCGCGAGCAGGAGCGTGGCGAAGGCGAGCTCGAGGACGCGTTGCGGCAGCAGGTTGGTGAGCGCGACACCGACGAGCGCTCCGCCCGCGGAGAGCACGCCGAGCGCAACGCCCTCGCGCAGTGCGACATTGCCGTAGGAAGCCTGGCGCCATGTGCCAACTGCCGCCGCGGGAACGATCGCCAGCAGCGAGGTCGCCTCGGCCGATAGCTGCGAGAGCGAGAAACCGATCGTCAACGCCGGCACGAACAGGATCCCTCCGCCGACGCCGAGCGTGCCCGCCAGGACACCTCCAAGAAAGCCGATCAGCAGCGCCTCGGCGATCATCCGAAGACCAGACCGGCGGCGAGCGCGACCAGCAGCGTGGCGAACAGAAGCGACACGACGGGAGCCGAGATCCGCTGCTGCAGCCACGTGCCAAGGAGCACTCCGGGGGTCGCCGCGAGCCCTACCAGCGCGCCGTCGCCGAAGTGCACGTTGCCGTAGAACGCCTGGGTCAGCACGGCGATGCTCGCGACCACCGTTATCGCCGCCAGCGACGTTCCCGTGGCGAGGCGCTCGTCGTAGCCAAACCACAGCACCAGCAGAGGCACGATCACGGTTCCGCCTCCGACACCGAACAGCCCGGAGAACGCTCCAGCTGCCGTACCGACCGCGGCGAGCTTGAGCGTCCGGCCGCCGGCCATGAGATGCATACTACGGAGCGTGAGCACCGCTGCCACGCTCGTCGAGGCGCTGACCCCGCTACGCGCCGATCCGACGCACGCGGCGATCCTGCTCGACATCGACGGCACGCTGGCGCCGATCGTCCGCCAGGCCGACGACGCGATCGTCGCCGAGGCCACGCGCTCGAGGCTGATCGCGGTCGCGCGCCGCTACGCCGTCGTCGCGTGCGTCAGCGGGCGCACCGCGTCGGACGCACGCCGGCTAGTGGCGATCGGATCGATCGGCTACATCGGCAACCACGGAGGCGAGCTGCTGCGCCCCGGGACGATCGGCGCCGAGGTCGACCCCGAGCTCGTCCGCTGGGAGCGCCGGGTTCAGGAGTTCGCCGCCCAGGCGCTCGATCATGACGCGCGTCGACTGCGCGTGCGGCTCGAGGACAAGGGCCCGATCGTCGCCTTCCACTGGCGCGGCGCGCCCGACGAGGACGCGGCGGAGAGCGCCGTGCTCGAGATCGCCCAGCGCGCCGAGCAACGTGGACTGCACGTGCACTGGGGCCGCAAGGTCTTGGAGGTGCGACCGCCGGTCGAGATCCACAAGGGTGTGGCGGTAGGGCGCCTGCTGCGCGAGCTCGACGTCAACACGGCGCTCTACGCAGGTGACGACCTGACCGACCTCGACGCTTTCCGCGCGATCGCCGAGCTGGCCGAGGAGGGGCGCCTCGACTTCGCCCTGCGCGTCGGCGTGCGCTCCGACGAGGGGCCGCCGGAGATCACGGCCGAGGCCGACATAGTGGTCGACGGCGTGCCCGGCGTGGACGAGTTGCTCGACTTGCTCCTGACCGAGCATTAGTCGGGCGCCGAGCCGTGCGCTTCACCGACTTCCTCAAGGCGACCGTGTTGATCAGCGCCGCTGCCGCGACTGCGCTTGCCGCTGTGACGGTCGCGTCCGTCAGCGCCAAGGAGTCCGTGACGGTGCCGGTGGTGGGAGCCGCCTGGTGGATCGCAGCCGGCTTGATCGGCGCCTATCTGGGAAGCCGCGGCGAGACCTCACAACCGATCGGGCGCTTGCTGGCGAGCGCCCGCACGACCTCCGCGCTGCCCGAGGTCCGCCCTGGACGGGTGCTGCTCAACCGTCTCTGGCCACTGTTGCTCTGCACGATCTCGGCCGGCGGGCTGGCGTTCCTGGCGCCCCAGATCCCCGCCATCGCATGCGGCTTCACGATCATCTGGGCACTCTCCTGGCGGCGCCAGGACGCCGCCGTGACGGCGATCGAGGAACGCGACGGCGCGCGCTTCTACATCGAGCTGGGGTCGCCGTTCCGGGCGATCCGGCTGATTCGCACCCCCGGATTCAAGACGTCGCTGCCTTCACTCAACGGCGGCGGTCAGCGACGGCGCGTGGAGAAGCCCGTCGGCTAAGCGCCTGGGGCGAGGTCGGCGCGCCACCTTGACAGTAGATGTCCTGATCGTGTCGCTCGGCACGACGGCCGGGCTGCGCGCCGCCGACGAATCGCTGCGCGCATCGCTCGCTCGCGCCGGCGCGAGCGTCGATCTCGTGCGCGCGTCGCCGGTTCGCGGCCCACGCTCGCTTGTGTTTTCCGACTACGCGCTCGCGCGCGCCGCCGCGGCCGGCGCGGCGGAGGCGATCGACGCCCGCACCCCGCGTGCGCTGATCTACTCGACTACCACCGCGGCGCTGCTGTGGCCACGGCCCGGTGCGATCCGCTTCGACGCCACCGCCGCCGGCAACAGGCCGGGGCGCCACGGCCTGTGGCAGCGCCCGCTCGAACGCCGGCGCCTACGCCAGGCGCCGCTGCTCGTGCCGTGGAGCAAAGGCGGCATGGCCGAGGCCGGCGCGCGGCGCCCCGACGACGCAACGCTCGTGGTGCCGGTGCCCGTGGAGCCCTCCGGGCCGCTCGAGTCAGAACGTGACATCGCCGCGATCACCTACGGCGCCAACCCCGCGAAGAAGGGACTCGACCGTGTGCTCGAGGCGTGGGCACGTGTGCGCCGTGACGACGAACTGCTGGTGGTCGCCGGGACGCGCGAGCCGATCGCAGCCACCGGCGTTCGTTCCACCGGGCTGCTCGAGCCGTCCGAATATCGGGCGCTGCTGCGTCGAGCACGCGTCTTCGTCTGCGCACCCCGGCGAGAGGACTACGGCCTCGCCCAGCTCGAGGCGCTGGCCGATGGCTGCGCGCTGGTGACGACCGCGTCGCCCGGGCCCTACGCGGCGCTGCCGATCGCGCGCGCGCTCGATCCCCGCCTCGTCGGCGACGACCTCGGCGCCGCGCTGCGGGCGGCGCTCGATGAGCCTGCGAGCGACTACGGCAGCCGTGCGGCGGCGGCGCTCGCGCCGTTCAGTCGCGCGGCGGTGGACCGGCTGGTCGCCGAGCGGCTGCTGCCGCGCCTGCTGGAGCCCTAAGTCCTGGCCCGCGGACGCAGCGCCGAGAGCTCGGGCCACGACCGCGTGTTGGCGACCTGCGCCGGCGTCAGCCACGCACGGCGAGCGGTGGCGATCCCCCAGCGAATCAGCTCGAGGTTGCGCGTGGAGTGGGCGTCGGAATCGATCGCGATCAGAACACCGGCTGCGGCCGCCGCGCGCGCGTGGATGTCGGAGAGGTCGCGCCGGTCCGGCGCGGCATTGATCTCGAGCATCGTGCCGGTGGCCGCCGCGGCCTCGATCACGCGCTCCATGTCGAGCGCGTAGGGAGGGCGCTGCTCGATCTTGCGGCCTGTCGGGTGGCCGATAGCGTCCGTCAGCGGATGCTCGATCGCGGCCACGACGCGCGCGGTCATGCGTTCGCTGCCGATCGCGAACGAGGAGTGCACGGAGGCGATCACCCAGTCCAGTTCGGCGAGCAGGTCGTCGTCGTAGTCGAGGCTGCCGTCGGGCAGGACGTTGACCTCGCTGCCGGCGAGCAGCGTGATCCCCTCGGTGCGCGAATCGAGCTCGCGCACCCGCTCGATCTGGCGCCGCAGCTCGTCGGGCGAGACGTCGTTGCCGAAGCCGTGGGTCGCCGAATGGTCGGTAATCGCGAGGTACTCGTAGCCGAGCGCGCGCGCCGCCTCGGCCATCTCGGCGATCGTGGCGCGACCGTCGGAGGCGATCGTGTGGCAGTGCAGGTCGCCGCGCAGATCGCCGAGCTCGATCAGCTTCGGCAGCCCGCGCCCGCCGTCTTGAGCAGCCTCGAGCTCCCCGCGCCCTTCACGCAGCTCGGGCGGGATGTAGGCGAGGTCGAGCAGGGCGTAGACCTCCTCCTCGGTCGCGCAGCGGTGGGTGGTTTGCGTGGCGTCGTCGAGGATGCCGTACTCGGAGACGTGCAGGCCGCGCCGCACCGCAGCCTCGCGCAAGGCGACGTTGTGCTCCTTAGAGCCGGTGAAGTGCTGAAGCAGATTGCCGAACTGATCGGGTTCGGAGATCTTGAGGTCGATCGTCAGGCCGCTGTGTGTCCGCGCACGAGCGCCGGCCTCGCCCGACGAGCCGACGGACTCGACGAGGTCCAGCCCGTCCAACACTCCCGCGAGTGCGCTGCGATCGCTCGCCGTCGCGATGATGTCGAGGTCCTTTACCGAGTCGGCCATCCGCCGCGCCGAGCCGGCCAGCTCCACCCGTTCGGCGGCGGGATGCGCCCGCAGGGCCTCGACCACCGCCTCCCCCACCGCCAGCGCGCGGTGAAGCAGCACACGCGGGCCGGGACGTCCACCCTTCGTCTGCTCGAGCGCGCTCAGGATTTGTTCCTCCACCCGTGCACCGAACCCGCGCAGCTTGCGGATCCTCTGCTGCTCGGCGGCGGCGCGCAGCGCCTCGAGCGAATCGACGCCCAGCTCGTCGTAGAGCCGGCGCGCGCGCTTGGGCCCGAAACCTGGCAGCGTCATAACGTCGATCAACCCGGTGGGGTACTTCGCGCGCAGCTTCTTGGTCGCGGGGATCGTGCCGTCGTCGGCGAGGTCGAGGATCTTTTGCTCGAGCGTCTTGCCGATCCCGCTGAGCTCCGTCGCGCGCCCCTCCCGTGCGAGCCTGGCGACCGACACCGATGCCTCGCGCACCGCGCGCGCGGCTGCGCGATAGGCGAGTACGCGGTAGTTGACGGCCCCATCGAGCTCGTAGAGGTCGCCCAGCTCCTCGAAGGCCGTCGCGATCTCGCTGTTGGTCGGCTCGGGCAAGGGACCATCAGCCTAGACGCGCCTCAACCCCGACGATCCGCGTGCCGATGGCATTTGGATGGAGGCCACCGATCTCGCCCTCGTTCAGGGACTCGCCGACACGCGCGTAACGCTGCGTCTGTGGGCGCAGCGGCCAGGGATCGTCCTGCGCACGTGGGTGCCGGCGGCGGTCGCGATCTCTTGCGCACTGCTCGGCGCGGTCGTGGTGGTCGCTGCGCTCTCGACCCCCGATCCGACGCCTGTCCGGCTCGCGCGGCCGTCCGCGGCCGGGATGCTCGAATTCCTCTACAGCAACTCGCTGGTACTTGCCCTGCACGCGATGGCATGCGTCGCCGGATTCATCGCGGGATCCTCATTGCCGCTTACGGCGAGCCGCCATACCGGCGTGTGGCGCAGCGTGCATGACCGGGCGGGGCCGCTGGCGATCGCCTTCGTGATCGGCGCGACCACCTTCTCGCTCTGCACGCAGGCATACGTGCTCGGCGGTTTTGCCGCGACCCAGGCGGCGCAGCGCGGTATCGCTCCCGCGCTGCTGGTGCTCGCCCTGCTGCCGCACGCGCTGATCGAATTGACCGCGCTGTTCTTGCCGCTGGCGGCGTGGATCATCGCCTCGCGTCGCGGCGACTGGCATCAACTGCTCGCCGCCACTGTGGTCACGGTCGCGCTCGCGCTGCCGCTGCTGCTGGTGGCGGCCGTGATCGAGGTCTGGCTGTCGCCGTATCTGCTCGACGCCGTCTCGGCGCACGCGCCGCGCACGCTCGGCTACTAGTCTCGGCTCGCCGCGTCCGCTCCGGTGATCACTCGGGTTCCGCCCGGACGCAGTACTATACTTTGTATAGTGAGTATCTCGACCAACGGCCAAGGAGCAAAGATGGCAGACATCCAAGAGGTGACCGACGCGAACTTCCAGGCCGAGGTCATCGAAAGCGAGACGCCGGTGCTTGTCGATTTCTGGGCTCCCTGGTGTGGTCCGTGCCGGGTCGTCGCCCCGGTCCTCGAGCAGATCTCCAACGAGCGCGAGGATCTGAAGATCGTCAAGTTGAACGTCGACGACAACCAGCAGACCGCTGCCACGTTCGAGGTGCTGTCGATCCCCACCTTGATCCTCTTCCGCAACGGCGAGGTCGCCAAGAAGGTCATCGGCGCATACCCGAAGAAACGCCTCGAGGCCGAGCTGGAGCCCGCGCTCGCGTAGCGCGTCGCTCGTCGCTCGTCGCTCGAAATCGCCTGACCAGCGCCTGGAATTTGCCGCAGACTGACGCCCTTTGAGCCCAGCGGCGGCCGTACGCTGGGCGGATGCAAGCCTTCCATCCGGACCCCGGATACCCATTGGTAGCGCTGGAGATACCAATGGGTATCCGCCTCCCATGAAGGACATGGCTCCGGGCGCCGAGGGCGGCGGTGAAGCACCTGCATCCGCCGGCGCCGGCGCCGGCGCCGAGGGCAGCATCGAGCCTCTCGCAACACCTGCATCCGCCGGCGCCGAGTTCAGCATCGAGCCCCTCGCAGCACCGGCATCCGCCGGCGCCGGTGAGCGTCCCGCACCACCGGCACTCAGCGGCGCTGAGTTCGGTGTCGACTATCCGATCCTTGGCTCGACCGTGGGAGATCCCATCCCAGACCTCGCCGCAATCGACCCCTCTCAGTGGAAGGCGGTCCTGAGGCCGATCAACCCCTGGGCCCGCGAGTTCGCGATCAGGCGCATGGATTGGCGCGACCTCCGGCGCCTCGACGCCGACGTGATCGTGCGCGAGCTTCGGCGCGAGGAAGCGCAGCTGCGGCGGGACGGTCTGCGGCGCGCCGCCCGGGCCGACGGGTTACCCAGCTCGCACGGCACGCCGCGGCTAACGCCGCGCAGGACCAACCGGCAACTCAACGTACGCCTGCCGCCGGAGCACCGCGAAAGGCTCGAACAGGCTGCCGATCTGCTCGGGATGAGCGCCGCGGGGCTCGCGCGGATGCTGATCGTGCACGGTGCCAACCGCGTGCTCGCCGACAGCGGCCGCGCCCCCGGCTGAGACTCGCTCGCGCTCCGCGGCACTCGAGCGCTCGCGGCGCTCGCGCGCTCCGCGGCGCTACGCGCGCTCCAGCGCGATCCGCAGCTCGCGACCCTCGATCGTCGCGGGCTCGCCGGCGGCGTCGGGGCCCTCGTAGAGAACTGACAGGGCGAGCGTCTCGGCGGTGACGTAGCTCTCGTGCGCGCGGGCGGCCTCCAGCAGCTCGGGGTCGCCCGTCAGGGCGAGCGTGACGCGATCCTCCACGGCGAACCCCGCCGCCTTGCGCGCGGCCTGGATCGCATGCACGATCTCGCGCGCGAGACCTTCGCGGCGCAGCGCATGGTCGAGCTCGAGCCCGAGCGCCACGGCGTGAGCCCCCTCGCGTTCGAGCTGGTAGCCCTCGAGCGGCCTGAGCGTCAGCAGCAGGTCGTCGGACGCGAGCTCGTGATCGTGGCCGTTGATCACTATCGCCACCCTGCCGCCGTCGCGCAACGCACCCGCGACGTGCTCGGGATCGAGGCCCGCGACCGCCTGAGCGACGAGCGGCATCTGCTTGCCGAAGCGCGGCCCCAGCGAGCGGTAGTTCGGCTTCACGTCGTAGCGCCCGAGCTCGTCGGCGGCCGAGACGAAGCGCACGCGCTTGACGTTGAGCTCCTCGCGCACGATCTCCTGGAGGCGCTCGATCGCCGCGCGCTCGCGGCCGTCGGCGACGATCACGGCCTCACCGAGCGGCTGGCGAACCTTCACGCCTGCCTGCTTGCGCGCCGACAGCCCGAGGCGCACCGCCTCGCGCGCCGTTGCCATCGAAAACTCGAGCTCAACATCGCGCAGGGCCTCGTCCGCAACGGGAAAATCGCACAGGTGAACGCTCGGCTCACCGTCGGGCTCCAGGTTGTCGTAGATCTCGTCGGCGATGAACGGGCAGAAGGGCGCGAGCAGCTGCGCCACCGTCACGAGGCATGTCCGCAGCGTCTCGAACGCAGTCTCCTCGGCCTCCCAGAAGCGCCGCCGCGAGCGCCGCACGTACCAGTTCGACAGCTCGTCGACGAACGACGCGATTGCCCGGCCGGCCGACGTCGGGTCATACGCGTCCATGCGCTGGCGCACCTCGGCGACCGTCGCGTGCAGGCGCGACAGCGCCCAGCGGTCGAGCTCGGTCTGCTCGCCGGCGGGGTGCGGGCCGTCTCCGGCGGCGTTGGCGTAGAGCACGTAGAAGCCGTGCGTGTTCCACAACTGCAGGAGGAACTGACGCACCGCCTCGGCGATCGTCTCGGTCGAAAAGCGGTAGCCGTCCCAGGGCTGTTTGGAGGTGAAGAAGTACCAGCGGAACGCGTCGGCGCCGTAGCGGTCGATCACGTCCCACGGCTCGACCACGTTGCCGCGCGACTTCGACATCTTCTGACCCTCCGGATCGAGGATCAGCCCCAGGCAGACGACGTGCCGATACGGCGCGCGATCGAACAGCAGAGTCGATATCGCGAGCAGCGAGTAGAACCAGCCGCGCGTCTGATCGAGCGCCTCGCAGACGAAGTCGGCGGGGAAGCGCTGCTCGAATGCTTCGGCGTTCTCAAACGGCGCGTGATGCTGCGCGAACGGCATCGCCCCCGAGTCGAACCAGACGTCGATCACCGCAGACACGCGCGCCATCCGCTGGCCGCACTCGTCGCACGGAAACCCGACCTCGTCTACGAACGGCCGATGTGGATCCTCGAGTCGCACGCCCGAGCGCTCGGCCAGCTCGTCGAACGACCCGATGCACACAGCGTGACCGTCCGGACAGCGCCAGATCGGCAGCGGCGTACCCCAGTAGCGATCGCGCGAGAGCGCCCAGTCGACGTTGTTCTCGAGCCACTTGCCGAAACGCCCGTGCCTGATGTGCGACGGGTGCCAGTCCACCGTCTCGTTGGCTGCGAGCATGCGGTCGCGGCGCTCCGACGTGCTGATGTACCACGACGGCATCGCGTAGTAGAGCAACGGAGTCCCGCAGCGCCAGCAGTGCGGGTAGGAGTGCTCGTAGTCCTCGGCCCGCTCGAGGCGACCGCGTGCGCGCAGGTCCTCGACCAGGTCCGCGTCCGCGTCCTTTACACGCCGCCCGGCGTAGCTTCCGATGCGCTCGTCGTAGGTCCCGTCCTCGCGCACGGGGTTCACGACCGCCAGGCCCACCTGCTCGCCAAGGCGGAAGTCGTCCTCACCGAACGCGATCGCGGTGTGCACCAAACCCGTTCCCTCGTCGGCGGTGACGAAATCGCCCGGCACGACGGTGTGTCCACGCGGGCCGTATTCCTCTGCACCGATGTAATCGAACGGCGGCTCGTACGCGGCACCCTCGAACGCCGCGCCGGGGAAGGCATCGACGATCTCCGCCTGCTCGCCGAGCACCCGCTCGACGAGCGCCTCGGCGATCACGACCACCCGGCCGTCGTGCCTGGCGCGCACATAGCGCAACTCGGGAGCGACGGCGACCGCCGCGTTGGAGACGAGCGTCCACGGCGTCGTCGTCCAGACGAGCAGCTCGTCGCCGGTCTGCACGGGGCCGGCGCCCTTCGTAACGGTGAGGCGGACGTACACCGACGGGTCGATGACTTCGCGGTAGACGCCCGGCTGGCCGAGCTCGTGCGAGGACAGCGGCGTACCGCAGCGCGGGCAATACGGGACGACCTTGTGCCCCTCGTAGAGCAGTCCGCGATCCCAGATCGCTCGCAGCGCCCACCAGACCGATTCGATGTAGCCGGGGTCGAGCGTACGGTAGGCGTCGTCGAGGTCGATCCAGAAGCCGATCCGCTCGGTCAGCCGGTTCCATTCCTCGACGAACGCGAACACCGACTCACGGCAGCGCGCGTTGAACTCGGCGATTCCGTAGCGCTCGATCGCCTCCTTGGAGTCCAATCCCAACTCGCGCTCGACCTCGATCTCGACGGGCAGGCCGTGGCAATCCCAGCCGCCCTTGCGCTCGACGAGATAGCCGCACATCGTCTTGTAGCGAGGAAAGAGGTCCTTGAACACACGCGAGAGCACGTGGTGCGAGCCCGGACGGCCGTTCGCCGTCGGCGGTCCCTCGTAGAACACATAGCGCTCGGCGCCGTGCCGGCGTCGCAGCGACTCGGCGAAGATCTCGCGCTCGCGCCAGCGGTCGAGCACTCGCAGCTCGAGCTCTGGCAGCGGTTGCTGCGGGTCGACGGGGCGGTGGCGGGCCATGCAGAGAGCATGGAAGGATGCCAGCGAACGGGCTCGGCCCCCGACTGGGGCGGCGACTCAGGCCGGATCGTCGGCGTGATCGAGCTGGTCGATGACCGTCTCGGCGAGGCCGCGCAAGAAACGCACATCGGCCTCGCCGAGTTCGGGACGCGCCTCATGCGCGAGGCAGCAGAGGATGTAGAGGCGCGCGTCGCGCGCCGTAAGCGGCACGCCGATGTAGGAGCCGACCCCTGCCAGCTTGGTCACCCTGAGGTCGCGGACGGTGACGTCGGTGCGGGCGTCGGCGACCGCATTCGGCAGGCGCCCCTCGAGGATTCGGTGGCAGTAGGTCTCCTCGACCGGCGTCGAGGCGCCGGTCCTTACGCCGAACGACGCGGCGTCGCCGGCAGTGAAGCGCACCACCTCACGCCCGTCCACCACCTCGCCGAGTAGCGCGACGTCCATGTTCAGCTCGCCCTGAGCAAGCTCGAGCACGTGTCTGATCGCCTGCTCGTGGTCGCGGTCGATCACGTCGGCCGAACGTACACCCGTTGCCAGAGCCAGTCAAACCTGTGCCGCGCGACGGCACCCGGCTGACTCTACGATTGCCGCCATGCACCGCCGCGTCGCGCTCGCCCTCGTCACCACGGCGGCGATCGGTGCATCGGCCCTCGCCCTGTCGGGCTGCGGCGACCGGCGTCGGCTGCCGAAGGCCTGCACGGACGGGCCGCGAGCGGTCGCCGTGGCACTGCGCCAGGCGCCGCGAGCTGTCGCCCTTTACGACGGCACGCGGCTGTCGGCCTGCGTATCGCGCGCTCGCTACCAGGGCGAGCTCCAGGGCGTCGGGCTTTCGTTGAACTCCGCCGGCGCAGCGCTCGCGCGGGGCGTGCCGCACAGCGACGCTGCGGCGCTCCAGCTCGGCTATCTGATCGGCGCCGTGCGCCGCGGGGCCGGCGAGTCCAACGGCCTTGCGGGCGAGCTCGCCCACCGGATCGCACAGTACGGCGCGCGGCCTCCGCCAGCCCGGCGGAGCGCCCTGGCGAGGGGGATCTCACTCGGAGCGGCGGCCGAATGAAGCTGCGCCTCTATCACCATCCCGACGGCGCGCGCGTCGCCTACCGCGAGACGGGCACGGGGCCGCCGCTGGGACTGCTGCACTCGATCGGGCTGTCGTACCGCGAGTGGGAGCCGGTCGTCGACGCGCTCGCTCACCGCTTCCGCCTGATCCTGCCCGACCTGCCCTTGCACGGCGCCTCCGAGGACGGCCCCGACTACCCCTACACGCCCGCGTGGCTGACCGATGTGATCGCGGGGTTCTGCCGCGAGACGCTGGGAGCCCATCCGCTCGTGGGCGGCCACGACATCGGCGCCGAACTGCTCGTGCGTGCGGTCGCCGAGGGCAAGCTCGCACCGCGGCGCCTGGTTCTGATGTCCAGCAGGCTGCATGCCGCGCCCACGCATCCGGCGCGCCTGCGGGTTTGGCGGGCGGTCACCGGTGCGGCCGCCCTGCCCGGTCTCGACCGACTGCTCGCGCGGGGCGTCCCGATGGCGTTCCGTCCGGCTCTCGGCGAGCGTCTGTCGGCGCGCGCGGACCCCGCCGGCCGCGACCTCGTGCGCCACGCCCTGGCGGACGTTCCGGGAAATGTGCCGCGCGCTCGCTCGTGGGCGCGGTTCGCGCGCGCGTGGCCGCTGCGTGCGGGCGACGAAACGCTGGCCGCCTACGCCAAGTTGGCGATACCGACCTTGCTGCTGTGGGCTGACCAGGACCGGCTGCACCCGCTGAAGACGGCAAACGAGGCGCTCGACGCTCTGCCCAACGGGCAGTTGCGGGTGCTCTCGGACACGGGCTTCCTGATGGCCTACGACGACCCTGTCGGGGTTGCGCGCGAGCTGGCGGCCTTTTGCGGCTAGGGTTTCCAGGCATGACGGAGTCGCGGCAATTGTGGGGCCCGGAGACGGCCAAGGCGCTGGAGAACTTCCCGATCTCGGGCGACCCTCTGCCGGTCGCGCTGGTGCGATGGCTGGGACGAATCAAGGCGGCGGCGGCGCGCGTCAACGGAGAGCTGGGGAAGCTCGACGAGGATCTCACGCGGCGGATCGCCGAGGCCGCCGATCGCGTGGCGGCGGGCGAGTTCGACGACCAGTTCCCGCTCGACATCTTTCAGACGGGGTCGGGCACGTCCTCGAACACGAACGCCAACGAGGTGATCGCTGCGCTCGCCGGCGACGGCGCGCACCCCAACGACCACGTCAACATGGGGCAGTCCTCCAACGACGTCTTCCCGTCCGCGGTCCACCTCGCCGCGCTCGACGAGGCGACCAACGACCTCCTGCCGGCGCTCGAGCGCCTGGAGAGATCGCTGGCGGCCAAGTCCGACGCGTTCGCCGATGTCGTCAAGGCCGGCCGGACGCACCTGATGGACGCCGTGCCCGTGACGCTCGGACAGGAGTTCGGCGGCTACGCGGCGCAGGTGCGGTTGGGCGCCCGGCGGGTGCGCAACGCGCTGCCGCAGGTCGCGCAGATCCCGCTCGGGGGAACCGCGACGGGGACCGGGCTCAACACCCACCCCGAGTTCGCGCAGCGGGTACGCGAGCGCCTCGCCGCCGACAGCGGACTCGAGATCCGCCCGCCCGAGGACCCGTTCGAGGCCCAGGCCAATCGCGACGCCCTGGTGGAGCTGTCGGGCGCGCTGAAGGTGGTCGCCGTTTCACTGAGCAAGATCGCCAACGACCTGGCGCTGATGGGGTCCGGTCCACGCGCCGGCATCGGCGAGCTGCTGCTGCCCGAGCTGCAGAAGGGCTCTTCGATCATGCCCGGCAAGGTCAACCCCGTGATCTGTGAGGTCGTGATGCAGGTCAGCGGTCAGGTGATCGGCAACGACACCGCGGTCACGATCGGCGGCCTCCAGGGACAGTTCGAGCTCAACGTGCGGATCCCGTTGATCGCGCGCAACCTGCTCGAGTCGCTGGCGCTGCTCGCATCCGCCTCGCGCGTGTTCGCCGAGAAGTGCATCGACGGGATCGAGGCCAACCTCGAGGGTTGCGAACGCTCGGCGGAGTCGACGCTTGCCGCCGCGACCGCGCTCAATCCCTACATCGGCTACGACAAGGGGGCGGAGATCGTCGAGGAGGCGGCGCGCTCGGGCCGCACGCTGCGTGAGGTCGCGCGCGAGCACGGCGTCGAGGAGAAGGTGCTCGACGAGGCTCTGGACCTGCGCAAGATGGCGCGCGGCGGCGCCGCCGACTGACGCTGGTCACGTCTCGGTGGTGGGCGTGCGCGAGCGCGGCCAGCTCAAGGAGACTTCCTTTCGCCGCAGGAATGGCAGCTCGACCAGACGGTAGCTCAGCGTCGCGGCGACGCCGGCGGCAACCAGTGTGACCGCGGCCAGCGCCGCCGCCGCGGTGATGTAGGCCTGCCCGCCGAACCACTGCGTGAACTGGAGCAGCAGCGGCACGTGGTAGAGGAACACGCCGTAGGAGATCAGTCCGAGCAGCGCGATCGGGCGCCATGCCAGCACGCGCCGCGGCCACCCCTTCAGCGGGTCTCCCAACACAGCGGGCAGGGCAAACAGGAAGATCGCCGTCGTCGTCAGGAGGTGCCCGACGATCACGGTGCCCCACGACAAGCTGGTGGCGTAGTTCGGTCGGGGCCTGATGTCGAAGGTGAATGCGGTCGTCACGAAAGCGGCTGCCGCGAGCGACCACGACGCGATCGGATGTGCAGCGAGGGCCTCGAGCGCAGGTCGCCGGCGCTCCGTCGTCGCACGCTCCACGCTGAACACCGCCAGCGCCATGCCGGCGACGAACCACAGCGCCAGCGCGGGAAGCGTGGAACTGGCTTCGCCGGGCAGGACCGATGCCTTTATCAGTGCCCGAAAGGCCAGCCCGATAACGCCTACCAGCGCGAGCGCGGCGAGCTCCGTTTGCACCCACGTCAGCCTCCGCGTCCGCGCCGCTGCCCAACCCACCGCTGCGGCGTAGAGCGGCAGCAGCAGGTAAAAGGTGACCTCGACGCACAGGCTCCAGGCGACCGTAATCCCCTTTGCCGCGGTGGCGGGGTCATACACCTGGCCGAAGCCGTAGTACACCCACCATTTGTCGCCGAACGGGCCATCGAGGCCGGGCCAGATCGCCAGCAGCGTCAGCGCCACCCAGTACGCCGGCAGGATCCGCAACGCGCGGCGCCAGAGGTAGCGCCCGGCGCTCGGCGCCGGGCGCCCCGCGACCCTGCGCGCTACGAATGGGCGATACAGCAGGAAGCCCGAGATCGCGAAGAAGAGCGCCACACCATCGCGTGCCTGAACTCCGAGCGGGCCCCACGTCGCGAACGCGATCGCCCCGGTGGCGCCGGCGGCGTGGGTCGCCAGAACCAGCAGTATCGCGATCGCCCGCAGGCCGTCGAAGAGCGGAAAGCGCGGCTCGCCGGGAGGCGGCGCGAGCGCTGGCGAGAAGCTGGGGCTCACGCGATCGAGGGTACCGGCGCGCGGACGCCACTTGTCCCACCCGTATCATCACCGTGATGCTGGCGTCAACCGCTCGGGCGGCGATCTGCGCGCTCGGCGCCCTGCTGCTGATCGCAGCGCCCGCGCCGGCCGCCGGCTTCTCCAAGCAGACCTACCGAGTCGCGGTGACGCAGCCCGACGAGGCGGGCGCCCCTGTGGCGATCGACACCGACGTCTACCTGCCGAGCACCCCGCCGCCGCCCGGCGGCTATCCCTTCGTCGAGGTCTATCACGGCGGCGGCTCGAAGAAGGACAACCCGTTCGACGCGGGCTACGCGCAGAAGTTTGCCGAGAACGGCTACGTCTCGCTGCTCTACAGCCAGCGAGGGCATGCCGGATCGGACGGCCAGACGGCCGTAGCAGGCCCGAAGGAGATGCGCGACCTTTTCGACGTCACAGCATGGGCGCTCGGGAGCTGGGGGATCGCACCCTCACATCCGGACTTCCACATCGACGCGAGCCGCATCGGGCTCAGCGGCTTCTCCCAGGGCGGGCTGCACGTGAACCTCGGACAGGCCTACCAGGGGGATCCCGCGCTGAACCCGTACGCAGTGCACTTCGTCGCGCTCGAACCGTCCAACACGCCGGACTACGTGATCGACGCGCTGATGCCCAACCGTGTAGTCAAGCTCTCGTTCGTGGCGGGTCTGATCGAGACCTACAGCCCCGTCAACACGATCCGCCCTGCGCCTGCCCTGCCGAAGATCCTCGCCGCGCTGGCCGCCGACCAGCCCGCGCTGCTCGCCGGCCGGAAGTGCGATACGACAGGTCATGACACCCCGACCAGCAGCCCGCTCGCCGATCTGGCGGCACGCTCGGTCGGCTGCTTCGCGGATCGCATCACGCCGCCCCTGCTGTGGGCGCAGAGCTTCGACGATGGCCTGTTCCCGGCCGAGATGGCGATCGCCATGTTCCACCGGCTGTCCAATCCCGACGACCGCCTCTACCTGAACTACGGCGGCCACGCGGCGCCGAGTGAGGACCGCGCCTTGACAGACGAACGCCTGCGCGTGCAGCTCGCTTTCTTCGACCATGTGTTCACGGGCGCGACGCTGACGCTGCCGCGGGTGACGTACTGGACGCGCGACCCGTCGGTCGTCGTCCCTGGAGACTCGAACAAGTACCCCCGCGGCGCCTGGTTCCGCCAGACGTCCGACGATTGGCCGCCGGCAGATGTGCGCAACGCCGTCTACCACCTGGGTGCCGATGGCCGCGCGGTGAGCGGTCCCGCAACCGGCGGCTCGCTCCCGCTTCGCCCGGTCAGCGCGGACCTGGCAACGGATCCGGTGGTTGCGTCGGCGCTCTCGGCGACGCCGCTGGGCACCTCGCCCGCGGCGCCATTCACTACTCCCGCCGCTTCAGACGTTGCGGCCAGCTTCACCACGCCAACTTTCAAGGTCGACCACGAGCTCAGCGGCGCGCCGGTGGCCGACCTTTCCTGGGTGCCGTCGAGCGCCGACTCACAGCTCGTGCTGAAGGTCTTCGACCAGGGGGCCGGCGGCGCATCGACATTGGTGACACGCGGCGTGGCGGGTGTGCGGGACGCCGCAGTGGGCGTGGCGCAACGTGTGCGCGTGCAGGCCTCGGACTTCTCCGTCCTCCTGCGCGCCGGCCACCGCGTGCTGGCCGTCGTCACCGCCGGCGACGTTGCCTACTACAAGCCATATCCCGGCTCGGCCGGCGGAACGCTGGAATCCGGCGACGCATCGACACTCACCTTGCCGCTGCGGACTCCGTCAAACGTGCCACCGGCGGCAGACGGAAGCGCACAGGGAGCGCCGGGAGGTGGAGTGGAGCGCCAAGCCCGGCTGCGGCTTCGCGCTCGCCCACGTGTCGTCCGAGCGGGACGCCGGGTGCGGATCGTCTTCACCGCGACCGTCAGGGGGAAGCGCAGGGCACGGGCGGTCAAGGGCGTGACCGTCCGCTTCGCCGGGCGGCGTGGGCGCACGAACGCGAAGGGACGAGCGCAGCTGGCGGTTCGCCTCCGCCGCGCGGGCAGCTACACGGCGCGCGCGAGTAAGCGCGGTTTCGCGCCGGGGACGGCGCGCGTGCGCGTCCGCCGTCGTCACTCCGGCTCGCCGCGGAAATAGTCCGCGCCCCTGAGGGCACCCGGGGGCGGCGGCCCTCTACGACCGCCGCCCCCGGGTGCCTAGTGCTGACCCTGCTGCTGAGTGTCCGCGTTCGGGTTGCCCGGCTCGTCGGCGTGGCCTCCCGGGCCATCGCTCGCCGTGGCCGACTCCGAGCTCGACTCACTCGTGCTCGACTCGCTGGTAGCGGAGTCGGTCGTGGTTTCGGACGTCGCGGTGTCGGTCAGGCTGGCCGACGTGGTGTCCGGAGTGGTCTGGTCACCGCTCTGGACCGTGTCCGCGTCGGGGCCCGTGGCCTCCGGCGCCGAAACCGGCGTGGTCGCCGTGGCCCCCGAGGTCCCCGCTGCGCCCGCAAGCGCAGCGCCACCGGCGCCGAATGCGGCTAGCGCCGCTAGCGTCACTGCGATCTTCTTGATCCGCTTGGACATCTGATCCTTTCGTTGGTTGTCCATCGGCGAGCAGGATGCGCAAGCCAGATGACACCGACATGAAAGGAGCTGCGTCGCGTGTTAGAGTCGCCCTGACCAGGGAGACGGAGGTTCGGATGGGCGCGTCAGAGTCGACGGAAGGCCTGCCGCGGCGGGACTCTGCCGCCGGAAGGTTGCTGCTCGCCGGCCTGCTGGGAGCCGCGGTCGCGCTCACTCTGGGGGTCTACGGCACCACGCACGACCCGGCGAGCGACCTCGCGATCACGCTCGGGTTCACCACCACGATCACGATGAAGGTGTGGCTTGCGACGATCGCCGTCGGCTTTGCGGTCGTGCAGATGCTGTCCGCGCTGTGGATGTACGGCCGCCTCCCACTCGGCGGTGCGCCGAGCTGGCTCGGAAGCGTGCACCGGATTTCCGGCCGCCTTGCGTTCCTCGTGAGCCTGCCGGTGGCGTATCACTGTCTGTACCAGCTCGCCTTCCAGCACTCGAGCGCTCGCGTGCTTGCACATTCGATTCTCGGCTGCGCGTTCTACGGAGCTTTCGCCGCGAAGGTCGTCGTCGTTCGCTCGCGCAATCTGCCCGGCATCGCGCTACCGATAGCCGGCGGCCTGACGTTCGCGCTGCTCGTAGCGATTTGGGTGACCAGCGGGCTCTGGTACATCGACAAGTCGGGCTTCCCCTCGGCTTGATGCTCCGCCTCCTCGACCGTGTCCTAACGGTGGTCTGCTTGGCAGCCGCTGCGCTCGTGCTCGTGCTGTTGTTCGCCGGGCCGAGCCTGATCGACGCGAAGAAGAAGCAGATGCCGGCCGGAAAGGCCGCACCGCCGGGGGCCGAGGTCTTCGCGAGCGCGGGGTGCGGCTCCTGCCACACGCTCAAGGCAGCCGGCAAGAGCGGCGCGGTCGGGCCAAACTTGGATCAGGTTCGCCCGGACGCCGCCACTGTGACCAAGATCGTGCGCTCCGGGCGCGGCGCGATGCCGTCGTTCGCCGGCAAGCTCAGCAGCGCGCAGATAGCCGCCGTGGCGACGTACGTCTCGAGCGTCGCCGGACGCTGAGGGTGCCGACTTCCAAGCGACGCCGTCACGGGGGCGTTTAGCGAATGGGTGAGTGGTGTGTAGCTCCCCCCTGTTTCCAAGAGATGCTCTTGGTGTTCCCGCTGAGCGAGAGCGATGTTGGTTCGATGTCCGCGCCCGTCGCGAGGGCGCGCGCGCCAGACCGTCCGCGTCTATCGGCGAGCGCGACCTGGAATATCCGCTGGATCGGCGTCGCACAAACGTGGGTGTTGGGGTCCACGACGCACTCGTAGAAAGTGAACGCGACGGTTCCGCGCGGCGTGAGGACCACCTTTGATGCCTCGCCCAACTCCGTGGCCTGCTCGCTTCGCGCCATCTTCCCGGTCCGCAGGTCGATCACGTCGACTTCGCTGACGACGGCCTGAGCTCCGATGCTGCTGACGCCAAAGGCGACGTACGGCCCGGCAAGCCTGATCTTGACGGCCCGGGTGAGAGGGTCGAGTCCGAACTCGCCTTTCGGATTCAGGCGCGTGATGCGCTCGGCCCCCTTGATGCAGGCGTAGAACAGGGGCTCGTTCTCGCCGAGATCGGTGTGAAACTTGCCCCGCTTGAAAACGCGGCTGCTCGTGGACTTGACCACGGTCTTGCCCGGGCTCGCACACCCACCGCGCGCGTCCGCGGCAGCCGGCACGCACACCAGCACCCCAACCACGGCGAGCAGCGCCACAGCAAACCGCGACCCTCCCAGCTCAAAACGACCCATCAGAACCTCCCATTGACAATTGGACCGGCTCCTCGCAACCCAGACTGGACGGTCGC
>DASZZG010000158.1:0-17705 GCA_035543355.1 Solirubrobacteraceae bacterium
CCCGGTTTGCTGGGCGAGCTGGTCGATCGTGAGCTCGCCGTTGGTCGCTTGCGCCACGATCTGAAGTCTAGCGACGCCCATGTTCCATTAGCCGATGCTTCATCCTCCAATGTAGGCGCAGCACGTTCGGCAAATTCCCGCGGCGGCAGGCCTTCACTGCACGATGACGGCCTTTGATGTAACATCGACCAATGGCGTGTGTGGGCTGTCTCCCCACCCTGGCCGTGGCTGCCTCCGCGCCGCCCGCCGGGGGCACCGAGCTGGGCCAGGCGATCGCCGCCACGGCCGCAGCCGCAGTTGTGATCACGGGACTGCTCGTGCTCGGGCTGGGCCACCGCTCCGGGCGCATCCGTCTGCTCGGCGCCGCCGCGGCCGAGTCGGCTCGCGTCAGCGGTCTGCCAGGCTGGGCCGCGCTGCCCGCGGGGATCGCCGGCGTCTCACTGCTGGGCGCCGTGTTCGGCCTCTACTGGGACATCTCGCTGCACATCGACAACGGACGCGACCCCGGCCCGCTCGCGAACCCGGCGCACTACTTCATCCTCGCCGGCCTCTTCGGCATCCTCGCCGCGGGCTGGATCGCGGTCGTGCTGCCGACGCGGCGTCCCGGTCCGGCGGCGATCAGGATCGCGCGCGATTGGCACGCGCCGATCGGCGGCGTCCTGCTGATGGCGTGCGCGTCGTTTGCGATGCTCGGCTTCCCGCTCGACGACGTCTGGCATCGGCTGTTCGGTCAAGACGTGACGCTCTGGGGCCCGACCCACCTGATGATGCTCACTGGCGCCGCACTGACATTGGTGGGCATCCTCTGCCTACTGGTCGAGGGACGGCTCGCGGCCCGCTCGGACGAGTCCGCGAGCGCCGCGCCCGTGAGCTCACATCCGCTGCTGCGTGTGCCGGATGTCGCGGTGCGGCTGCTGTCGCCGTTGAGGGCGCGCAAGGTCCGGCTGGTCGCCGCCTGCGGCGGGGTGCTCGTGGGGCTGTCGATCTACCAGGCCGAGTTCGACTTCGGCGTGCCGCAGTACCGGCTGCTCTTTCACCCCGTGCTGATCGCCCTGGCGGCGTCGATCGCGCTCGTGGCGGCGCGCATCGTCGTCGGCCGCGGAGCCGCGCTGTGGGCGGCGCTGTTCTTCATCGCCGTGCGGGGGATCCTGACGCTGCTCGTCGGCCCGGCCTTCGGCGAGTCGACCGCGCACTTCCCGCTCTACATCGCGGAGGCCCTGCTGGTGGAGGGCGTCGCGCTGCGCATCGGCCCCGCGCGTCCGTATCGCTTCGGGGTGGTCGCGGGAGCATTGGTCGGCTCGGTCGGGGTTGTCGCCGAGTGGGCCTGGTCGCAGGCCTGGATGCCGATTGCATGGCCCGCGCATCTGCTGCCCGAAGCGGTGGCGGTAGCGCTGCCGGTCGCCGTCGCCGGCGGCGTCATCGGCGCCTTCTTCGGCGGCGCGCTGCGCCTGCGTGCCGACGCCGCCGCCACGCCGCGTGCCTGGGCGGCGGTCGGCGCCAGCGTGCTCGTGATCGGCGCCGCCTTCGGCTACGGGCTGCACACGACGGTTCCCGCAGGCGCCCGAGCGCAGGTGACGGTCACCGACGTGCGCCCTTCGCCACGGCGTGAGGTGCAGGCCAGCGTGCGCTTTATCCCGCCCTCGGTCGCTCGTCAGGCCGACTGGCTCGAGGAGATCGCCTGGCAGGGGCACGGCAAGCTGCTGGTCCGGCGGCTGCGGCGCGTGGCCGACGGGGTGTATACGACGGTCGCGCCGATCCCGGTGTACGGCAGCTGGAAGAGCGGGATCCGCCTGCAGCGCGGACCGTGGCTGGCGTCCATTCCCGTCTACCTGCCCGCGGACACGGCGATCCCCGCCGCCGAGGTGCCCGCGCCGCCTCGCTTCGAGCGGGCGTTCGCGGCCGACCGCCTGATCCTTCAACGCGAGCGCAAGCACGGTGTTCCGGCATGGCTGTGGGACACCGCCGACGCGGTCGTGCTCTGCCTGCTGATCGGTCTGCTTCTCCTGCTGGCCTGGGGGCTCGCCCGGCTTGCCCGCTGTGGCTCGTCGGTCGAACAGCCCGAGCCGACGGAGCAGACGCCCGCGCGCGCGCCCGCGCGAGCGCTCAGCCGCGTGGCCTGATTGCCATGTCGCCCCTAGCTACCTCACTACAACTGGCGTAACGTCACGGAGGCAACCTGATGACCGAGTCCCAGCCGATCCCAACCGCGAACCTCGATCCGGCCGAGGTCGCGCGCACGATCGCCACGACGCCGGACGAGCAGTTGGCCGAAGGAATGCGCTCGGAGATGCGCGGCCAGATCCTCGACGAGATCTTCAGTCGCATGGAGGAGCACTTCGATGCGGCGAAGGCGGGCAGCGTCGACGCGGTGATCCATTGGAAGATCTTGGGACGCCCAGACGGTGGCGAGGACCTCTACGAGCTGATCGTCCGCGGCGGCGCCTGCAAGCTCAGCCCCGAGCCCGCCGAGCAGCCGCGCGTGACGTTCGCGATCGACTCGGTCGCCTTCCTCAGGCTGGTCACCGGCAATGCCTCGGGGCCCGACCTGTTCATGCAGGGCAAGCTCAAGATCGAGGGCGACCTGATGTTCGCCGCCCAAGTCGCCGGCCTGTTCAAGGTCCCCCAGGCCGCGGCATGAGTTACTTGAGGCCGGAGGCCGAGGGCCCCCATCAAGCGCGCCGACCGGATGGAGGCGCAAGGTGACTGACTTGACCGGGAAGACCGCGTTCATCACCGGCGCGGCGCGCGGTATCGGCGCGGAGACCGCGCGACGGCTCATCCGCCGCGGTGCGAACGTCGCGCTCGCGGACGTTCGCACCGACCTGCTCGAGCCACTCGTCGCCTCGCTCGGCGATCAGGCGGTCGCATTCGAGGCCGACGTGCGCGACTGGGACTCACTCGAGCGAGCCGTGGAGGGGGCGGTCGAGCGCTTCGGCGGCCTCGACGTGGTGATGGCGAACGCCGGCGTTGCGCCGATCGGCCCGGTCCAGACGATCGACCCGGCGGACTGGGAGCGCACGATCGACGTCAATCTCTTGGGAGTCTTCAGGACGGTTCGCGTCGCGCTGCCGCACGTGCTCGAGCGGCGCGGCTACTTCCTCCTGGTGGCCTCGCTTGCCGCCCAGGTGCACGCCCCGTTCATGAGCCACTATGCCGCGGCCAAGGCGGGCGTCGAGGCGCTCGGCGACTCGCTGCGGATCGAAGTCGCTCACCAGGGCGTCGGCGTCGGCGTGGCCTACTTCGGCTTCATCGACACCGACATGGTGCGCGAAGCTGAGCAGACACCCGAGGTCGCCGGACTGCGCGACCGCGGCCCGGGGATCTTCACCCAGGCGGTTCCCGTCCAGGTCGCCGCCGAGGCGTCGGTGCGAGGGATGGAGCGTCGCGGCCGGCGAGTGGTGGCGCCGCGCGGCGTGCTGCCGGTGGTGATGACGCCAGGCGTCTCGCAGAGAATCTCCGAGCTCGGCGTGCGCGGCGCCGTGCCGCAGGCGATCCGGACCGCGGTCGACAACGCGGCGAAGCGGCCGCCGGTCGATCAGCGCGCGTAGCGCCGGGACGCGCGGTGAACCTGGGGCGGGGGGTCAGCGCGGCAGCTAGCCTCGTCGGCCGTCAGCTGCCCGACGAAGCGCTCAAGCTCGCGCGACGGCTCGGCGGAGGCGCGTCGCTGGAGCACGCGGTGCGCGGTCGCACGGTGATGATCACCGGCGCGTCCTCGGGCATCGGGCGGGCGGCCGCGTTGCGGGTCGGCGCGGCCGGCGCCACCGTGCTGCTGGTGGCCCGCAGCGTCGACAAGCTCGAGCAGACGCGCGCTGAGATCGAGCGCCGGGGCGGCGTCGGGCACGTTGCGCCATGTGATCTCTCAGACATCCCGGCCGTCGAGCGGATGGCCGCCGACACGCTCGAGCGCCACGGCCGCGTCGACCTGCTGGTCAACAACGCTGGGCGCTCGATCCGTCGCTCCGTCGCCCTGTCCTACGATCGCTTCCACGATTTCGAGCGCACGATGGCGCTGAACTACTTCGGGCCGCTGCGTCTGATCCTCGCGCTGCTGCCGCAGATGCGTGAGCGTGGCCGCGGTCACATCGTCAACGTCTCGACGATCGGCGTTCAGGCCAGCCCGCCGCGCTTCTCGGCATACATCGCGTCGAAGGCGGCGCTCGACGCCTTCTCACGCTGCGCGGCGCCCGAACTGGTAGACGACGGCGTGACCATCACGACCGTCTACATGCCGCTGGTGCGCACGCCGATGATCGAGCCGACATCGGCGTATCGCTCGCTGCCCGCGCTATCGCCCGAGCAGGCGGCCGAGATGATCGCCGAAGCGCTCGTCCACCGCCCGAAGCAGATCGGGACCGCGCTAGGCAACCTCGGCCAGCTGGCGTACGCGGCCAACCCGCGTTCCGTCGACGCTGTGCTCGCGACCGCCTACCGGCTGTTCCCGGACTCCGCGGCGGCGCGCGGCCCGTCGGGCGAGGAGCGTGGGACGCGAGATCAGGTCGGCGCCGTGGGGCGAGCCTTCGGGAACCTGCTGCGCGGTATCCACTGGTGAGATGATGGCCTGGGGGATCGCCGACCGTCTCTATCTGCCGGTGAAGAACTTCACCGAGGAGATCGGCGCGATGGTGGTTCTTACCGGCAAGACGCTGGTGTCGGCGCTGCGTCCGCCGCATCCCTACGGCAAGGAGTTCATCGCGCAGTTCCTGTTCGCGCTGCGGCTGTGCTGGTTTCCGATGATCCTCGCGTCCGTTGCGCTCTCGTATGGCCCCTCGGGGATCCAGGCGGCGAACTTCCTCAACCTCTTCGGGGCGATCGACAGGCTGGGCGGCCTGTTCGTGATCGCCGTGATCCGCGAGTTCGCCCCGCTCGTCTGCGCGATCGTGATCGCCGGGGTGGCGGGAACCGCGATCACCGCCGATCTCGGCGCGCGCAAGATCCGTGAGGAGCTCGACGCGCTGCTCGTCCTAGGCGTCGACCCGATCAAGAACCTGGTCGTGCCGCGGTTCCTGGCGCTGATGATGCTGACCGCGCTGTTCGACATCTACGCGCTGATGTTCGGCACGCTCGGCGGGATGCTCGTCACGGTGGTCAACCGAGCTCCGCTGAGCGGCTTCTTCGCCACCTACTTCAGCAACGCCACGACGACCGAGCTGTGGGGGTCCCTGCTGAAGACGACCCTGTTCGGCGCAGTGATCGCGATCGTCTGCTGTTACAAGGGGCTGACGGCGTCGGGCGGCGCCGAGGGAGTGGGCAGAGCCGTCAACCAGGCGGTCGTGATCGCCTTCCTCGGCATCGGCGCGTTCAACTACGTCTTCACCCAAACGCTGCTGGCCACCCATCCGATGCTGTCGGGCATCCGTTGAGCTCCGCGGTCTCAAGGGCGCGCGGATGGGCGATCTCCGTGGGACGGATGGTGTGGTTCTTCGGCCGCGTGCTCAAGGGCGTCTACAGCGGCAGGGTGTTGAAGTTCTTCGGCGAGACGCTCCGCCAGGCCGGGATCCTGATCCTCGGCTCGGTGCTGATCATCTTCGCGCTCGTCTTCCTGCTCGGCCTTCAGTGCGGGATCGAATCGGGCTACGGCACGCGGGCGGTCGGGGCGAAGTCCGCCGCCGGCGCGTTCACGGCGCTGTGCGATCTGCGCGAGGTGACGCCGTACGCGTTCGGCTACATGATGGCCGCCAAGGTGGGGACCGGCATCGTCGCCGAGCTGGGGTCGATGCGGATCAGCGACGAGATCGACGCGCTCGAGGTGATGGGCTTCGACTCGATCCTGTTCCTCTGCGCGACGCGGCTGCTCGGCATGTGGCTCGTGCTGCCGTTCGTCTACGTCGGCGCTGTGGCGGTCGGCTTCATCGGCTCCTACATCGCCGTCGTACAACAGATCGGCCAGGTGTCGCCGGGGGGATACCTACAGATCTTCTGGCAGTTCCAGAGTCCGCCCGACCTGCTCTTCTCGGGCATCAAGGGGATGGTGATGGCGACGTTCATCGTGCTGGTCGGCTGCTACTTCGGCTACAACGCGGGAGGTGGACCGGTGGGCGTGGGCGCCGCCACCGCGAGGTCGATGGTGGTGAACATCCTCGGCGTACACGCGATCGGCTTGGTTGGGACGCAGGTCTTCTGGGGCGGCAACGCACGTGCCCCGATCGGAGGATGAGGTGACCGGGGTCGCCTCGCCGCCGCGCGCCCCGAGAGGCCTCGGCAGGCCGACCGGCGTGACGCCGCGACAGCGCGCTCGCGCCGTCGGCATCGTCGTGGCGGCGATCGCCGCCGTCGTGACGGTCGCCTACCTGCTCCTGAGCGGAAGTTCCGACTACAAGATCCATGCCCGCTTCGTCAACGCGGGACAGCTCGTGAAAGGCAATTTCGTCGAGGTCGGCGGCCGGCCGATCGGCAAGGTCTCCGACCTGCGCCTGACCAACGACAACCAGGCCGATGTCGTGCTGACGATCAGCGACGCGAAGTTCAAGCCGCTTCGCAAGGGGACGATCGCGACGATCCGGCAGGTCGGGCTCGCGGGGATCGCCAACAGGTTCGTCGAGCTCACGCCCGGCCCGCCGCGGGCGCCGGCGATCCCCGGCGGCGGTGTGCTCCCCGCGGCCCAGACACGCCCGATCGTCGATCTCGACGCGTTCCTCGACGCGATCGATCCGCAGACGCGCGCGCATCTTCAGGGCATCTTGCGCAACGGGTCGCAGGCGTTTGCCGGGACGTCGCGCCGGGCGAACCAGGCGTTCGGCTACCTCAACCCCGCCGCGGCTCAGAGCGCCGGCCTGCTCCAGCAGCTGCTGCGCGACCGGGCGTCGCTGAGGCGGCTGGTCGCGACGTCCGCGACGGTGGCCGCGGCGCTGGCCTCGCGCCAGGTGGACCTCGAGCAGGGAGTCAGCAACACCGCTCGCGCGCTGCGGGCGGTGGCGGGCGAGCGCTCGGCGCTGGTGGACGCGCTCGGCCAAGCACCCGCGGTGCTCGTGCAGGCGACGGGAACGCTGCACCGATTGCGCGGCGCGCTGTCCGTGGTTAACCCCGCTCTGCGCGAGGCCCAGCCCACGGCGCGTCCGCTGGTGCGCGTGCTGCGCGGGCTCGGTCCGGTCTCTCGCCGGCTGACGCCCGTGGTCGCCGACGTGCGCACCCTGCTGCCGTCGCTCAAGCAAGGCCTGGAGGGACTGCCGCCGCTGGCCGATGTCGCGCTGCCGGCGCTGCGCTCGACGACGCGCACGGTCGGCGATGCGCTGCCCGTCTTCACCGGCCTGCGCCCGTACGCGCCCGATCTGATCGCCGGGTTCATCAACGGCTTTAACGGTACGCAGGCGGGCTACTACGACGCCAACGGCCACTACGCCCGCATTCTCGCGATGGGTGGAGGCGGCACAGCGGCCGGCGCGGTCTCGCCGCCGCTGTCGTTGAACGTGCCAGGCCTGGCCAACTTCCGCACCGGGATCACCGCTCGCTGCCCGGGGGGCGCCGTCGAGCCCGGCCCCGATGGGTCAAATCCCTGGATCCCCGACCCAACGCTCTGCGACCCCGCGCACAACCATCCATGAGCCGCGAGCGCCGCATCGGGTGGCGGGCGTGAGGCGGGTCGCGGCGATCACGCTGGGGCTGGCGGCGATCGCCGCCGGGGCGCACGCGGCGCTCGCGGACTCGACTCCGTCCCGCGGCGGCGGTCAGTACCGCGTCGACGCGATCTTCGATACGGCCAAGGGAATCATCCCTGGGCAGCTCGTAAAGGTGGCCGGCGCCCAGGTGGGGACGGTCTCGGATGTAAAGCTCACGCCCGACTACAAGGCGCGGATCCAGCTGCTGGTGGATCGTCGCTTCGCGCCGTTTCGATCGGATGCCTCCTGCTCGATCAAGCCCGAGGCGCTGATCGCGGAGAACTTCGTCCAGTGTGACCCCGGCACGCCGAGCGGGCGGCCCTTGAAGGCGACCGGCGGCAAGGCCCCGACCGTGCCGCTGACGCGCACGGCGGTCCCCGTCAGCATCAACGATCTGTTCGACATCTGGAACGTCCCCACGCGCCAGCGGCTGACGATCCTCTTCAACGAGCTTGGCGCCGGCTTCATCGGCCGCGGCGCCGACCTCAATGCCCTCCTGCTGCGCTCCAACCCCGCGCTGGCCGCCGTCCGCCGCACGCTGGCGATCGTCAATCGCCAGCGTGCGCAGCTCCAGCGCAGTGTGGTGGCGACCGATCGCGTGGTCGGCGAGTTAGCCCGCCGCCGCGGCGGCGTCAAACGCTTCATCGAACAGGCCGCGCGCGTCAGCGCGCAGACGGCGCAGCGTCGCGCCCCGCTCGCCGAGTCGATCCGCCGCCTGCCCGCGCTCCTGCGAGCGACCGACCCGGCGCTGCGCGACCTCGACCAGGTGACCGCCAACGGCACTCCCGTGCTCGCGGACCTGCGCGCCGCCGCCCCGCGGGTGAACCGCCTCGTCGCCGACGTGCGGCCGTTCTCGATCGCCGGGCTGCCGGCGTTGCGCGCGCTCGATCCGGCGCTACGCAGCGGCCGCCGCGCGGTTCGCTCCGCCGGTCCTGTGGTGGCAGCGCTGCGCAAGTTCTCGGCCGCCGCCCTGCCGACCGGGCAACTGCTCGACGAGCTGGTGGTGAGCATGCGCGATCGCGGTGTGGTCGAGGGCCTGCTGAGCTTCGTGTACTACGCCGGGTCCGCGACCGCGCGCTTCGATGCCACGTCGCACATCTTCCCCTCGCACATCATCGTCAACGCCTGCACGGCGTACACGCAGGTGCCGCTCGCCGGCTGTAACGCGCGCTACACCAGCCCCGCCACCACACGCTCGCGCCGGGTGGCGCCCGCGCCTGCCGGCGGCGGACCGGTTCGCCCGCCAGCTCCGCGCTCGGGTGGCGGCGAGCCGAAGCGGGGCCCGTCGGGCAGCGCCCCGGCGCCCTCGAACGGCGCGCCACCGCTGGACCTCTCGAAGATCGTCCCGGGCGTCGGCCCGATCATCCAAGGAACGCTGGACGGGCTGCTGCCCCAGACCAAGGACCTGCCGAAGGTGCTTCCCAGGGGCCTTGCGCCGAACGCGGCGTCGCCCCGGTCGACCCGTACCGACACGGCCAGGCAGGGCGCCATGCTCGACTACCTGCTCCGCCCATGAGGCGCCGATCGGGAAGGCTGACGGGCGATCTGGCGGCGAACCAGGTACTCGTTGGAACGATCGCTCTGCTCGTGACCGTGATCGCGGTCTTCCTCGCATACAACGCCAACCGCGGGCTGCCCTTCGTGCCGACGTACGAGATCTCCGTCGACGTGCCGGACGCCGCCGAGCTGGCCCGCGGCGATGACGTTCGTATCGGCGGCGGGAGGGTCGGCCAGGTTCAGACGCTCGAGGCGCTGCCGGCGGTTCGCGGCGGCCGGCCGACGGTCAGGCTTCATCTCGCGCTCAACAAGAGCGTCGAGCGCCTTCCGGTCGACACCCGCGTCCAGGTGCGCACGAGCTCGATTCTCGGGTCGAAATATCTCGCGCTCGCGCTTGGGCGCTCGCGCCTCGGGGTGGTGCCGGGGGGTGTCCTGCCGCTGCGCCAGGCGACCGGAGTCGTGGAGCTGACCGAGGCGTTCAACATCTTCGATCCCGAGACGACGCGCGGCATTCGCGGGGTGGTGCGTGGGTTGGGCGACGCGCTCTCCGGGCGCGGCTCGGCGATCAACGAGACGGTGGGGTCGACACGGCGCCTGCTGCCGCCAGTCGAGCGGCTCGCGAACCTGCTCGCCGCACCGCGCACCGACCTCGCCGGCTTCATCCGGGGAGTCGTCGCGACGATGGATGCGCTTGCGCCGGTGTCGCGCACGCTCGTGTCGCTGGTCGACCACGCGGCGGTGACGCTGGGAGCGATCGACGCCGCCGGTGGGTCGCTCGGCCAGACGATCGAGGCGCTGCCACCGACCGAGATCGTCGGCACCGACACGCTTCAGCGGATCCGCCCGGTGCTCAACGACGCGGCGGCGATCGCGCATGACATCCGCCCGGGGACGAGACTGCTCCCCGCCGCCAGCCGGCGTCTGGCCGCGGCGCTCGAGGCCGGCACTCCGGCGCTGCGTGACGCTGTTGGTCTCGCCGAGCGCCTGGGCGCGACGCTGACGGCGCTCGACGAGCTCGCCAGCGACCCCTCGGCGACGGTCGCGGTGCGCGAGCTGATCGCCACCGTCAGCTCGCTCGAGCCGACGCTGCGCGTGCTCAACCCGGCGCAGACGATTTGCAACGTCGGCGGGATCTGGATGCGCAACGTCGACTCGAGCACCAGCGAGGGTGACGCGAGCGGCGCCTGGACGCGCCTCGTGCCAATCCTGGGGAGCACCCAGATATTGCAGAGCAAACAGCCCGACTCCGACCTTCACCTCAACTACTATCCGGTCGAGAACGCCGGCCGCTGCGAGGCCGGCAACGAGCCCTTCGCGCCCGGTCAAAGGATCGGCAACCCGACCGGCGACGTCGGGACGACCGTCGACCAGACCGCTCCGCCGCGCGACGCCCGCGGGCTCGCGGCGAAGGCCGGGCTGCTGTCGCGGACACCAGGGGCCGCGCCATGAGCCCGCTGCTGCCGAGGCGCAACCGGGCGGGCGCGGCCTCCGCGGGCCGACGCAAGCCGCCATACGAGCTCGTCGGGGTTCTCGCGGTGATCGCGGTGATGGTGTTCGTCTATGGAGCGTTCACGAAACGGGTCCCGTTGCTGCCGCACTACCACGTCGCCGGCGTCTTCTCGTCGTCGAACCAGCTGATCAAGGGCTCCCCGGTGCGTACCGCCGGGGTCGACATCGGCCGCGTGTCGGATATCTCAGCGGGCCCCGGGGCGACGACCCTCGTCACGATGGAGATCAGCGACCAGGGCAGGCCGATCCACAGCGACGCGACGCTCAAGATCCGGCCGCGGCTGTTCCTCGAAGGCGGGTTCTACGTCGAGCTCGATCCGGGAAGCCCGACCACGCCGAAGCTGCGCAGTGGCGACAAGATCCCGTTGCCGCAGACGGCTGTCCCGGTTCAGTTTCATCAGGTCCTGTCGGCCTTCGACAGCCCCACGCGAGACGGGCTGAAGAAGGTGATCGACGAGCTTTCGACAGGCCTCTCCGGCGGAGGGGCGCAGGGCCTGCGGCGAACGACGCTCGAGCTGGCGCCGACGCTGAAGGACATCGCGCTGGTCGCTGAGGCGGCCCAGGGCACGCAGCGTGACGACCTCTCGCGGCTCGTCAGCTCGACCGCCGCCGTTACGCAGGTGCTCGCCGAGCACGACACGCAACTCGCCGACCTCGTCACGAACGTCAATCGCACGGCGGGGGCGCTGGCCTCCCAGGACCGGGCGCTCGCGGCCAGCGTGCGTGGGGTGGACGCAACGCTTCGCGCCGCGCCGCCGGCCCTCACGGCGCTCGACCGCACGCTGCCGACGCTCGAGACCTTCACCACTGCGATTCGCCCTGCCCTGCGGATCGCGCCGGCGACGCTCGAGCGCCTCGCCCGCCTGCTGCCGCAGCTGTACGCGCTCACGCGGCCGGCCGAGCTGCCGGGCCTGATCACTGAGCTGCGTCCCACGCTGGCCGAGCTGCCGACGCTCGAGCAACGCTTGGGCACTCTCTTCCCGCTGGTCACGCCGGTCGTCGATTGCGTCGGCCAGAAGGCGCTGCCCGTACTCAACGCCAGGCTCGACGACGGTAACCTGTCGTCGGGTCGTCCGGTGTGGCAGGACCTCGCGCACTCGTTCGTCGGGCTCGCGTCGGCATCGCAGAACTTCGATGCCAACGGGCCGTGGATCCGCTACCTCACGGGAGCGGGCACGCAAGGGGTCTCGACCGGCAGGGTGCCGGGCGTCGACCAGCTCTTCGGCAACACGTCACAGCCGATCCAGGGCTCGCGGCCGGTGTGGCTGGGCAGCCAGCTGACGCCGCCGTTCCGTCCCGATCAGTCCTGCATCGCGCAGCCGGCCGCGGACCTGCGGGCGCGGACGGGCCCGCCGCCCGCCGCCCTCCGCCAGGCTCCCCATCGACGCGCGCTGAGCCCCCGCCTTCGGCGCCGGATCGCCCTGCACCCCAGGATTCGCAAGCTCCCCGTGCACGGGGGCCGGCGATGAGCCGGGCGGTCAGGGAGAACGCCAAGTGGGTGGCGGCGATCCTCGGCTTCATGCTGATCGCCGTCGTCTCCGGCAGCTACATCCTCGTTCACCAGCGCCTGCGGACGCCGCTGCAGGATCGTTATTCACTCAAGGCCGAATTCTCCAGCAGCGAGTCGCTGACGCCCGGCCTGGGACAGCCCGTGACGGTCGCGGGCGTACGCGTCGGCGACATCGCAAGCGCCGAGCTGCACAACGGCCGATCGACGGTCACGCTGTCGATCGACCCGCACAAGCTGCCGCGAGTGTTCGCCAACGCGCAGGCCCTGCTGCGTCCCAACACGCCGCTCAAGGACATGCAGATAGAGATCTCGCCGGGTGGTTCGCCGGCGCCCGCGCTCGGGCACGGCTCGACCATTCCCGTGAATCAGACGAACGTGCCGATCGACGCCGACGAGCTCACGCGCTCGCTCGACGCCGACACGCGCCAGTACTTCGACGCGCTGATCGCGGCGAGCCAGGAGGGGCTCGGCGGGAGGGGCCGCGACCTGCGGGCGCTGCTGCGATCGCTCGGGCCGACCACGAGCCAGCTGCACCGGATCGGCGACGCTGTGGCGCGCCGGCGCCACGCGCTGGCACGGCTGATCCACAACGTGGGAGTGCTCGCCGCGGCTGCCGGTGAGAAGGACCGTCAGCTCGGCGAGGTGATCGCCAGCGGCGACGCGACGCTACAGGCGCTCGCCAGTCAGGACGCCGCGCTGAAAGAGTCGATAGCGCGCCTGCCAGCGACACTAACGGCGGCGCGGACCACGCTCGGCAACACGACCCGCTTCGCCAACGCGCTCGGCCCCACGCTGACTTCGTTGATGCCGACCGCCCGCCGGCTCCCGGGCGCCCTGCGCGCCGCCCGCCCGCTGCTTGCGACCGCCGAGCCGCTGGTGCGCCGGCAGCTGCGCCCGTTCGTGCGCGAGGTGCAGCCGCTGGCGCGCGATCTCGGTCCGACGACGCGCGACCTCAGCGCCGCGACCCCCAACCTCATCAGTGCATTCAAGGTGCTCGTCTACGTCGCCAACGAGCTCGGCTACAACCCGCCGAACCATCAGGGCTATCTCTTCTGGCTCGCCTGGTTCGCGCACAACGCCGACTCGATGCTATCGACCGAGGACGCCCACGGAGCGGCCTGGCGTGGGCTCGCGCTCGTGTCCTGCGCGAGCCTTTCGTCGCAACCAGGGCTCGCGCCGCTGATCCAGAGCATCACCGGTCCGATCACGGCATGTCCGGCGGCGCCATGAGGAAGCCGGGCTAATGGGCACTCGCGCACCGAGCCGCGCCGCGATCGCCACCGCCGTGCTGTTCGCGCTCTCGTGCTTCGGCTTCACGCTGTTCGTGTGGAAGTCGTTCGGTGGCCCGACTCCCTTGGGGGCGCGTGGCTACAGCTTCCACATCCTCTTCCCGCAAGCGACCAACCTGTCGGAGAACGCCGACGTGCGGATCTCCGGCGTGCCCGTCGGCAAGGTGATCAAGGTGACGCCGCGCGGCGAGAACACCGACGCCTTCGTCACCCTCAAGCGCGCCTACGCGCCAATTCCTTCGGACGCGCGCGCGATCCTGCGCTTCAAGACGCTGCTGGGCGAGACCTTCATCGAGCTGACTCCCGGGAGCCCAAGGGCACGCAAGCTACGCGAGAACGAGTCGCTGCCGACACGCCAGATCGAGCCGGTTCAGCAGATCGACCAGGTGCTGAGCGCGTTCGACGCGCCGACGCGCAACTCGCTCAAGCGCCTGGTGGTCGACTTCTCGGCCGCGTTGAACGGCCGCGGCGTCGACATCAACGCGGCGCTCGGCAACACCGCGCCCGCGGTCGACGACCTCAACCAGGTCGCCGGCATCCTCGACAGCCAGCGAGGCGCGCTCCAGGGAGTGATCCGCGACGCCGGAACGGCGCTGCGGGCGGTCGGGCGCCGCAGAGCGGCCCTGCAGACGCTGATAACGAGCGGCGATCAGGTCTTCTCCGCCACCGCCGCGCGCAACCGCGAGCTGACCGCCACGGTTCGAGCGTTGCCGCCGCTGCTGGGCGAGTTGCGCGGAACGCTCGGCGACGCGCGAACGACCGCGGATGCGCTCGCCCCGACGCTGCATCGCCTGCGGCCCGTCGCGCGGCTCGTGCGCCCCGACCTGGCGCAGGCCTCGAAGCTGGCCGTACAGCTGCGGCCCCTGTTCAACGAGCTGCGACCGGTGATCGGCGCGGCGCGCGGCGGGCTTCCCGCAGCGACCGACGTCGTCAAAGCGGCTCGTCCGCTGATCGACGTGCTCGACCCCGCCGGCCGCCAGCTCGTGCCCGTCGTCGAGCTGCTCGGTCGCTACAAGCGCGAGATCGTCACTCAGCTGGCAAACCTCGGCGCCGCCACGCAGGCCTCGATCACCCAGCCCGACGGTTCGGCGCTGCACTACCTGAGAGTGCTGATCCCGATTCTCAACGAGGGCCTGTCCGGCTTTCCGCAGCGCGTGGCCTCGAACCGCCACAACCCGTACTTCGCTCCCAACGCGCTCGACGATTACGCCAACGGCGGCCTGCGAGCGTTCGACTGCGCCAACACGTCCAGCACGCAGATCGGGCCGGTGCTGGGCCCCGGCGGCGCGCCGCCGTGCGTCGTGGCGCCGCCGTGGAACTTCCGCGGACTGACGCGCTCGTTCCCCCACCTCGAGGCGTACCAGCCTTAGAGCGCTGACCGGGGCTATTCGGAGGGCTCGCTGCGGGTGACGAGCGGCGCCACATAGCGACGTGCGAAGGCGCGCATCTGGCGAACGTCGTTGAGCGGAACACAGCTCTCCGGCGTGAGGATGAACGACAGCATCAGCCGCACCACCACCTCGGCGGCCTGCTCGGGGTCCAGATCTCCGACATCGCCCTCGTCCTGAGCCTGGCGGATCCGCTCGGCGAGGAAGCCTCGCGCGATCGCCAGCAGTGGCCCGCCGCGAAGCGTGAGGTAGGGCAGGAGGGTCTCCGGCTCGGCCGTCAGCAGGCGCGCCACGAGCGAGTGGCGGCGGGCAAACCGCAGGGTGACGACGAAGCCCTCGACCATCCGCTGCTCGACGCTCTCGAGCGGCGTGACGGCGGCGTCGAGCTCGGCGAGAAAGCGCCGCAGCTCGCGCAGCATCACCGCTTCGATCAACCGGTCCTTCTGCCCGAATCGGCGATAGATCGTCACGCGCGCGACCCCGCTGCGCCGCGCCACGTCATCGACTGTGGAGCGGCGCAGGCCGAACAGCTCGAACTGCTCGAGCGCGGCATCGAGGATGCTCTCGGTGGTTGGGTCGTCGTCCGCGGCGGCGCCCGGCTCGAGCACGCGGTCGAGCAGCGGCTGCGGCGCGCTCGCCGTGGCGCGGCTCACTGGTGGACGTCCCTGCGCCGTCGCGCCGCGTACGCAGGCTGCGTCAGCTTCAGCCGTGCGGGCAGCAGCGGGACCGCGCGACGGATCACCCCCGCATAGGCCTGTAGCTCGAGCTCGTTGGCGCGCGTCCAGCGCAACCCCCAACGTTCGCGCAGCGTCGGCGGGAGCAGCCCCACCGTGGCAAGCGAGGAGACGCGGACCGCGGGTCGCGAGCCGACCCGCCACGCGCCCTCGGGCAGTGGTAGCCACGGCGGGCGCACCGGGCGCGCGAGCGAGCCGAGCACGTTGCGCACCACCTCGTTGTCCTCGAGCTTGGTCCGCACGAACTCGTCGAAGTACGTCCGGAACGCCGCCCAGTCGGGCGGCATGTCGCGATCGCGAACCCCGTACAGGCGACCGACCTCGCGCATCTCGGCATACAACTCCTCCAGCTCGGCCCCGCTCAGCGGTCGCTCGAAGCGCTCGAGCATCACCGCGATGCCGTCGACAAGCGTCGCGTGCACCCAGTGGAAAGGCTCGGGCTCCAGCGCGTGGTAGCTGCGGCCGTTGGCGTCGACTCCTTTGACCCGCTTGTGCATCTCGCGCAGCGAGGCGCCCGCGTCGACGGCGCCGTCGACACCGCCGAAGATCACGCCGAGGTAGACGTTGATCGTCCGATCCAGGCGTCCCCACGGATCGGTCATGTAGTCGGAGTGCTGCGCCACTCCGGCCGCGACGACAGGATGTGCGACCTGAAGCAACAGCGAGCGGCCGGCGACGAGCAGCACCCGCCAGTATCTCACGGTCCCAAGCAATCAGACACTCGAGCCAACGAAGTACGAACGATATTCGGAGCTGCCGAACACGCCATTCTCCGAACCAGTGCTGCTTCGGTGGCCGAAGCGACACTCTCCGACGGAGTGTTGCTTCGCGGCGAGGCTGTCGGACAAACCACTCCGAACGGAGGTGCATCAATTGGTCGTGGGACACCGTCATGGCAGGGTCAACACGAATCTTGGTCTGATGGGACAGCAACCTCACTGGGGCCGATAATCGCTGATCATTCCCACCACTCGCCGAGGGCTCCCGTTTTGGGGATTTACCCGACAGCCTCCGGCGGAAGCAGAAGCCAACCGACCGTACGCCGCTGTGCCCGCTCCTCCTAGGAACCTTGCGGTTCGGGCGGTTCGGGCGGTGCGGCCGGACTCCGGCAGAGCACTACTAGGACCCGAATGGCCATGTTGTGGGAATCCCAGCCGGCGATCAGCGCTTCGATTGCGCCCGGCTCCTGCGGCCGGCCGAAGAGGTAGCCTTGCGCGTACTCGCACCCGAGGGCATGCAGCAGCTTCAGCTGGCGGCGGTCGTCGACGCCTTCGGCGATCGCGTGGAGGTTGAGGCTGTGCGCGAGCGCGATGATCGCGCGGACGATCTCCTCGCTGCTCGCGTCCTCGTGCATGGTCCCGATGAACGATCGGTCGATCTTGAGCGTGTCGCCGGGGAAGTGGTGCAGGAAGGTGAGCGACGAGTAGCCGGTGCCGAAGTCGTCGATGTATGCGCCCACACCGATTCGCTCGAGCTCGTGGATCGCTGCGGGCATGCGTTCAGGGTCGTGCATGATCGTGCTCTCGGTGAGCTCGAGTCGCAGGGCTTGGGCGGGGAGCCGGCTGCGCTGGAGCGCGGAGGTCACGTCGGAGATGAGGTGTGGCCCCCCGAGCTGGCTGCCCGAGACATTGACGCTGATCGTCACGCCGGCGTCGACGAGGCCGCGGTCGCGCCACTCGCTCAGCTGGGCGCATGCCTTGTTCAGCACCAAGCGCCCGAGGGGTCTGATGAGGCCGCTGTCCTCGGCGACGGGGATGAACTCGTCCGGCGGGATCGGCGGCTTGTCAGCCGGCCAGCGGGCGAGCGCCTCGAAGCCGCTCAGGCGCCCGCTGCCGAGGTCCACGATCGGCTGGTAGAAGACCCGCAGGCGCTCCTCTTCGATCGCGCTGCGCAGCTCCGTCTCCACCGACAGATGGCTGACGACGCGGCCGTGCATGTCGATGTTGAAGACCTCCGAGCGCGCCATGCCCTGGCGCTTAGCGTCGTACATTGCGATGTCCGCGTTGCGCAGCAGCTCCAGTGGCTGGATCCCCGGCTCGTTGTGCGAGATCCCGACGCTGGCGGTGATGGACAGGTCGCGCTCTGCGATGCGGAACGGCTCGCTGAGCGCACCCTGGACGCGCTGGGCGACCTCGACGGCCTCGCGCGTGGAGCCGAGGTCGTCGAGCAGGATCGTGAACTCGTCG
>DASZZG010000159.1:0-1788 GCA_035543355.1 Solirubrobacteraceae bacterium
CGCCGGGCGCGACGGCCGCGAATACCCCGTGACTTGCCGCACTCAGCGTCAGCGGCCTATGCGAACACTCGCCCTGGCGGGTCGCAGGCCAGGCGCACTCGCGGAAGCTCGGCGACGACCGGGCCGTCGCGGCGTAAGCGCAATCCGCGCGGCGCCGCGACGATCGGTGCGCGCGCGATGCCCCGCAAAGCGCACGACGGCGCCCCTCACCGGTGCCCCGCGGCGAGCTCGCGCACCTCTGCGGCGCGCGCGCCGTCCGCTCCGGCGGTCGCGAATCGTCACGACGAAGCGAAAGCTGGTGCGCCGGCCGACGACCGTCCGCCGCGGTCTGACGGTTATCGACATGCGCGAGCTCTGGCCGCAGCCGTCGCGTCTCTGGCCGCCGCCGGACCCGCCGCCGCCGGACCCGCCGCCGCCGCCGACGTCTCTCGCCGAGGCCGACACCGCACATCCCAGCCGCGCGAACTCAGCGGCTGTCTTGTAGTACGTGCCCCGCGGGTAGTAGGCGCCGAGCGTTGCCTCCTCGGTGCCGAAGGCGGCCCGCTGGATCGCCTGGGCGAAGTCGGCCGCGGGCAGCATGTGACGCAGGATCACCGGCGTCCCCGGCAGCGGGCCCGCCGGCAGCCAGCCGACGCCGCAGGCCCCGATCGCGTTGCTCGGCCGGTTCGCGGCGCTCGAGATCACGAGCGTGTAGCGACCCTGGCCGTCGGTCGGGAGCTGGTGGTCGTAGAGACAGGCGAGGAAGTTGGTCGCCGGTGTGTTGGTGCAGAACGACCAGTAGCGCAGCTGCCCGCTGTCCATCGTCGCCGCTCCGTTCTCCGTAAGCGGCGCCGTCGGCGCCTTTGCGCGGAACGCGATCACGTCGCCGCTGCCCTGGTTGACGACGGTGTAGACGTAGTTGTTGTGGATGTTCTCGAAGAACCCTCCCGAGGGCGCGTTGTTCGCGAGCGCCGCGAGCGCGTCGTAGAGGCTGCCGGTGAGGTCGTTGTCGAGCGGCGTCAGCCCCTGTCCCGTGACGACGTTGGTGAACTTGCGCCATACCGGCGGGTTTCGCCCGCCGGCCTTGGTGTCCGGCAGGCCGAGCGACGGGACGCTGGCGTCGGCGAGCCCCTGGGTCTGGCCGAGGTCCGGCACGTCGGTGCCCGCGCAGGTCGGCAGCGGCGAGGGCGCGCCGGTCGCGTCGTTGACGTAGGAGATGTCGGGCAGGCCGACCCCGCCGGTGATGTCACGTCCCCGGTCGGGCACGTAGACGCGCACGATGAAGACGCCGCCGCCCTGAGGCTTCGACGACTTCGACCCGTCGGCGTTCTCGGTGTAGACCGTGTTCTGCGCACGCCCGCTCGCCGGAATGCGGTCGTTGACGATCTTCACCGTGTAGGAGCGTTGGGCGGCGGTGCGGTCGGCGCCCCGGACGAAGGGGTTGCTCGACCCTGCGTCCGGGGCGATCTCGAAATCGGCGAGTCCGTCGATCGCCTGCGTCTGGCCCGTGTAGGTGATGAACGACAGGTAGCGCGCGTAGGGGTAGCGGCCCTTCAGCTCGAGGTGGAAGCCGGGCGGGATCGGCAGCCGCGAGACCCAGTACTTGGCAGCGTCGTCCGGATAGGCGGCGTTGACCTGGTCGCCGCTGAGTCGCACCATCCAGCCGCACGAGCGGTTGGGCTCGGCGTGCGCGCCCGGCGCCACCGCGCCGAGCCAACCGATCGTCGCTAGCGCCAAGCTCAGCACCGCCACGGACCGCCGCTTTCCAGGTAGCCGGGTCACGAATCGAGAATACCCGCCAGCCCGCTC
>DASZZG010000160.1:0-10422 GCA_035543355.1 Solirubrobacteraceae bacterium
TCTTCAGGATCGACGTGCGAGCCACGTTCGCCTGGCCCAGCGCATCGCGCAGGATGTCGAACGTGACGCCGCTGATCTTGATGTCCATCTGCAGCGCCGTGATCCCACGCTCGGTGCCCGCGACCTTGAAGTCCATGTCGCCGAGGTGGTCCTCGACGCCCGCGATGTCGGTCAGGACCGTGTAGTCGCCGCCCTCCTTGATCAGCCCCATCGCGATCCCCGCGACGGGCCGCGCGAGCGGCACGCCGGCGTCCATCAGCGCCAGCGACGAGCCGCAGACCGAGGCCATCGAGGACGACCCGTTGGACTCGAGGATGTCGGAGACGACCCGCATCGTGTAGGGGAACTCCTCGGCGGTCGGCAGCATCGGCACGAGCGCCCGCTCGGCGAGCGCGCCATGGCCGATGTCGCGCCGCTTCGGCCCGCGCATGAACCCTGCCTCCCCGACCGAGAACGGCGGGAAGTTGTAGTGGTGGAAGTAGCGCTTGGACGTCTCGAGCCCGAGCGTGTCGAGGCGCATCTCCTCACGCGTGGTGCCGAGCGCAACGACGCTCATTGCCTGCGTCTGGCCACGCGTGAACAGCGCCGAGCCATGTGTGCGCGGCGCCACCGAGACCTCGATGTCGATCTTGCGGATCTCGTCCGCCGCACGGCCGTCGGGCCGCTTCTTGGCGACCGCTATGCGTTCGCGAATGATTTGCTTCTCGAGTTTGTCGAACGCCATCTGGGCCGCGGCGCGGCGTTGCGCGTAGTCGTCGCCGGCGGGGTCTGAGGCATAACGCTCGAGCACCTGCTCCTCGACCAGCCGCGAGGCCTCCTGCCGGGCAAGCTTGTCCTCGACCGAGGTGGCCTCGTCGAGCGCGGCGCCGTGCGAGGCCTTGATCGCCTCGAACAGCTCGGGATCCGCCTGCGGGGCCTCGACCGAACGCTTGTCCTTGCCGGCCTTCTCGGCGAGCTCGACCTGAAGGGCGCAAAGCCGTTTGATCTCGGAGTGAGCGATATCGAGCGCATCGAGGACTTCCGCCTCGGGGATCTCACTGGCTCCAGCCTCAACCATCAGGATCGCGTCATCGGTGCCGGCGACCACCAGGTCGAGGTCCGAAAGGCCCTCCGCAAGGTCCTCCTCGCTCGGGTTGACGACGAAGTTGCCGTCGATCTTGCCGATTCGCACCGCGCCCACGGGCGTCGGGAATGGGATGTCGGACACCATCAGCGCGGCGCTGGCGCCGTTCATCGCGAGGATGTCGTAGGGGTGGACGTGGTCCACCGAAAGCGGGATCGAGACGAGTTGCGTCTCGTAGCGCCAGCCCTTCGGAAAGAGCGGCCGCAACGGACGATCGATCATCCGCGCGGTGAGCGTGCCCTTCTCGCCGGCGCGACCCTCGCGCTTGAAGAACGAGCCGGGGATCTTGCCGGCGGCGTACATGCGCTCCTCGACGTCGACGGTCAACGGGAGGAAGTCGACATCGCGCAGGTTGCCCGCGGTAGCGGTGCCAAGCACCATCGTGTCTCCCTGGCGGACGACGACGGAGCCGGAGGCCTGCCGTGCCATACGGCCGGTCTCAAACGAGATCTCCGTGCCCGCGATCTCGAGCGAGACCTTCTCTACATCTGACATATGTTCCTTTCTGAGCCCGCCGGTTCGGTCGGCGGAAATCATGATTTCTCGGTAGTAACGCTGACCATCCTAGAGGATGGGCGCGCCTGCGGACTCAGAGTGCGTCGAAGATCAGCTGCACGTCGGGAAGATCGGCGGGCGACGGCGCCTCGTAGCTCCACGTGATCGTCGCCTCGGGATCGACGACGATCAGGGCGCGTTGCGGAAAGCCGCCCTCGTGATAGACCCCGAGCGCGCGGCAGGTCTCGCCCTTGGGCTGCCAGTCCGAGAGCTGCGGGATGCTCACGCCGAGCCGCTCGCGGAACGCCGTCTGCGCCCAGCTGCTGTCGCAGGAGACGCCGTAGCACTGGGCGCCCTTGGCGGCGAACTCATCGAGGTGCCTCTCGTAGAGGCTCAGCTGGTCCGTGCAGACCGGCGAGAACGCGAACGGGTAGAAGACGAGCACGGTCGTCTGGCCGAGCAGATCCTCGCGACGGAACCTCTGCGTGTCCTCCCGCCGCAGCGAGAGCTCTGGCACCGGCGTTCCCGGTGGGAGCGGCGTCACTTGCGCAGGCCGAGCTTGCGCACAAGCTCGCGATATCCCTCGAGATCGCGTCGCTGCACGTAGCGCAGCAGGCGCCGACGGCGACCGACGAGCATCAACAGCCCACGCCGCGAGTGGTGATCCTTGCTGTGCCCGCGCAGATGCTCGGTCAGCTCGTTGATCCGCTCGGTCATCAGGGCGATCTGGACCTCGGCGGCGCCGGTGTCCCGCTCGTCCTTGCCGAAGCTCGTGACGATCTCCTGCGTGCGTTCTTTGGTGATGCTCACGCCGTCAGTCTAGCCAGTCCGCCACGACCAGCCGCGCCTGCTCAACGTCGGTCGCCATCTGCTCGATCAGCGCGTCGACCGAGTTGAACGCCCGCTCGCCGCGCAACCGGCGCAGGAACTCGACTCGCACCTCCTGGTCGTACAGGTCGCCCTCCCAGTCGATCAGGTAGGCCTCGACGAGCACGCCGCGGCCGGTCGCGAAAGTCGGTCTGACTCCGACGTTGACGGCAGCGGGCATGCCGTTGGCGCGGCATGCATAGACGCCGTGGCCGGGACAGACGAGGCGGTCGTCGGGAACGATGTTCGCGGTTGGATAGCCGAGATCGCGGCCACGATGGTCGCCGTGGACGACGCTGCCGCGCATTTCGTACGGACGCCCGAGGAAATCGGCAGCCTGGCCGACCGCGCCACCGAGCAGCAGTCCGCGGATATGGCTCGAGGAGACGATCTCCCCCCCGGCTTCGACCAGCGGCACGACCCGCGTTGCGAAGCCCGTCTGCGCGGTCAGCATCGCGACGTCGCCGCTGGCGCGATGCCCGAAGCGGAAGTTCTCTCCCACCGATACGTGGCTGGCGGCGAGCGCGTCGACGAGCACGCCGTCGACGAACTCCTGAGCGCTCTGGCGAGCGAACGACTTGTCGAACGGGATCAACACGAGCTCTTCGACCCCCAGGGCGGCGATCAGGTCCTGCTTGACCGTAAGCGGGGTCAGCAGCTTCGGCGCGGCCTCGGGAGCGATCACCGTGCGCGGGTGCGGCTCGAAAGTCAGGACGGTGTCGGCGCCGCCGATCACCTCACGGTGCCCGAGATGGACCCCGTCGAACTCGCCGACGGCCACGCGGCGAGGACGGCGCTGCACCTCGTTCAGCCAGCTGAGCTTCACCCCCGGAACCCTACGATGGGCGCGAGCAACCCGTCCCGCGGCTCAGCCAGCGCGACCAGGCCATCCGCGTCGCGCAGCCGTACGACGCCCGCCGCACTGCCCTCGACCGGCCGTCCGTGGGCCGCGCGACGGGCCGTTTGCTCGTCGAGGGTTCGCTGCGGCATGAAGTGGAGCGCGTCGTCGATCGAGAGCAGGGTGCGCCCATCGGCGCGTTCAACGTCGAAGTCGCCGATGCGCGTCCGTCGCAGGGCGCTGCAATACGCGTTGCCGAGGTCCGCGATCAGCGAGCGCACGTAGGTGCCAGCCGAGCATTCGATCTCGAACTCGGCGCCGTCCGCGGTGCGCGACAGCAGGTTAAAGCGATGGACGGTGACACAGCGCGGCTCCGGCTCGACGATCTCGCCACGGCGTGCGCGGCGGTAGGCGCGCTCGCCGTCGATCTTGACCGCCGAGTAGGCCGGCGGGCGCTGCTGAAGCTCCCCGGTCGCAAGGTCGAGCGGTTCCTCCGGCAGCACCCCGGTTTGGGTGATCTCGCCTTCCGGATCTCCCGTGCTCGAGAGGGCGCCGAAGCGAGCGCTGGCGCGGTAGGTCTTGGGCAGCGCCATCAGGAAGCGCTGCACGCGCGTCGCTCGTCCGACGAGCACGAGCAGCAGCCCCGTCGCGAAGGGGTCGAGCGTGCCGGCGTGGCCGACACGGCGCACGCCCAGGCGCCTGCGCTGCTCGGCCACCACGTCATGCGACGTGACGCCGGCGGGCTTGTCGCACAGGATCACCCCGTCCATCGGCGCAATGATCGCCGACACCGCGGCTAGAGCTGCGCGGCGATCTCCCCGCGCAGGAAGCCGACGAGCTGGTCCCAGTCGAGGTCGGTCGTGAAGCCAGCCGCCTGGCGATGGCCGCCACCGCCCTGGGCGCGAGCGATGCGCGAGACGTCGACTCGGTCGTCGGAGGCGCGCAGCGAGACCTTCTTCTGGCCGTCGCTGGTCCTCCCCAGTCGGTCGCGCACGAGTGCCGCGACGACGGTTCCCTCGACGGAGCGCAGGTGATCGACGACGCCTTCGGAGTAGTTCTCGTCAGCTCCAGAGTCAGCGAAGTCCTCGCGGCTCAGATGCGCGAGCGTCAGGCGACCGTCGTCGTAGCGCTCGACGTGCGAGAGGCCGCGCGCGAGCAGTGCGAGCTTGCCGAGCGGGATGCCTTCGTAGATGCGGCGGTAGATCGCGTGGACGTCGACGCCGGCCTCGATCAGCTCGGCTGCCATGTGGTGCGCACGGGTGCCCGTGTTCTCGTACATGAACTTGCCGGTGTCCGTGACGAGCCCTACGTAGAGAGCCTCGGCGATCGGCGGCGTCAGCGTGACGCCGAGGCCCTGCATCAGGTCCCAGACGATCTCCGCCGTACAGGACGCGTCGGGGTCGATGTGGTTGACGGTGCCGAAGCAGGTGTTGTCGTGGTGGTGGTCGATGTTGAGGATGTGCGCGTCCTCGCGCCTGAGCACATCCGCAGGGTTGCGGTCGATGTTGCCGCAGTCGAGGAACACGATCGTGCGTTGCTCGACGTCGTCGGGCGGCACCGACACGAGCCCCTCGAAGGAGAAGAAGCGGTACTCGTAGGGCAGCGGGAACTCGTCTGCGGCCATGAACATGAGCGAGTCCTTGCCGAGCAGCCCGAGCATCTCGTGGGTCGCCACGAGCGACCCGAGCGCGTCGCCGTCGGGGTTCTCGTGCGTGACGAGGATGAACTTCTCGGCGCGCGTGACCTCTGAGAGGACCTGCACGCGGCTCGAGCTTGCTCCGTTTGAGCCCATCACGCCGGTCCGTGCTCGTCGTCGGGGCCGAGGATCTCTGAGATGCGCATGCCGCGGTCGACCGAGTCGTCGTAGTCGAAGGCGAGTGTCGGCGTGTGCTTGAGCCTCAACTCGGCGGCCACGCGGCCCTGGAGGAAACCGTGTGCGGCGGCAAGCCCCTCGAGTGAGGCGCTGCGCTCCTGATCGGAGCCGAGTACGGACACGTATACGCGGGCGTGGCGCAAATCTGGGCTCGTGCGAACGCCTGTGACGGTGACGAAGCCGACACGGGGATCCTTGAGTTGCTTGGTGATCGCATCGCTCAGGACGGCCCTCATGGCCTCGTCCACGCGACGCATTCGTCCACTGCCCATCCTAGCGGCTCATGCGCGCAGGTCTGCCAGTGAAGCGATCGTGCGCTCGACGCGAACCCCCTCGGGGAAGCGGGCGTCGAGCCAGCGGCAGACTCCGTCGACGGTTGTCTCGAGCTTCCCCAGCGAGCCGCTGCAGAGCGTGGCCGCCAGCGTCGCTCGCTGCCACAGGTCGTGGTGGTCGACCTCGGCCACCGATGCGCCGACGCGGCCCTGCAGATGGGCCTTGACGGCGCGCAGCTCGGATCGTTTGCCCTTGAGGCTCGCCGCTTGCGGAAAGTGGAGGTGGATGAGGAGGACGGCGACGAAAGCCGTGCTCACGCCAGCTCGCGCTCGACCTGGCGCGTCTCGTAGAGCTCGATCGTGTCGCCCTCCTTGACGTCCTGGAAGTCCTTCAGCACGATCCCGCACTCCATCCCGCTGGCGACCTCGCGCACGTCGTCCTTGAACCGCCGTAGCGATGCGATCTCGCCGTCGTAGACGACCGTTCCGTCGCGGATCAGGCGGGCCTTGGCGCCGCTGGAGGCCTTGCCCTCGGTGACGAACGAGCCGGCGATCGCCCCTACCCGAGAGGCCTTGAAGACCTGGCGGACCTCGACCTCGCCGACCGTCGACTCGACCTGCTCGGGCTCGAGCATTCCCTCCATCGCGGCGCGCAGTTCCTCGATCGCCTTGTAGATGACCGAGTAGGTGCGGATCTCGACGCCTTCGTGCTCGGCGGCGCGACGCGCGTCGGCGCTCGGACGGACGTTGAATCCGAGAATCACGCCGTTGGAAGCCGAGGCGAGCATCGCATCGGACTCGTTGATCCCGCCGGTCGCGCGGTGGATCACGTTGACGGAGACGTCGGCTTGCGGCAAGCGGGCGATCTCGTCCTCGACCGCCTCCAGCGAGCCGGAGACGTCTGCCTTCAAGACCAGGTTGAGCTCCTGGACCCGCCCGTCGCGCGACAGCGCAAGCACGTCCTCGAGCGAGATCTTGACCCCCGCACGGCGCGCAAGCGACTCGGTCTTCAGCCGTGTCGCACGCTCGCCCGCAAGTTGGCGGGCGCGGCGTTCGTTGTCCACTACCCGCACGTGCTCGCCGGCCTCGGGCACGCCGTCGAAGCCGAGCACCTCGACCGGCTCGCCGGGAGCGGCCGACTTGACACGCTCGCCGAGGAAGTCGTTCATCGCGCGCACGCGGCCCCAGTGGGCCCCGGCGACGAGCGCGTCACCGACGTGCAGCGTGCCGCGCTGGATCAGGATCGTGACCACCGGGCCACGGCCGGGATCGAGCTTGGACTCGATCACCACGCCGGAGGCATCGGCGTCCGGGTTTGCTCGCAGCTCCTCGAGGTCGGCGACCACCTGAATCGTGTCGAGCAGCTCGTCGAGCCCTTCCTTGGTCTTTGCCGAGACGTTGACGAACTCGGTCTCGCCACCCCAATCGGCGGGCTGAAGGCCCTGCGCCGCGAGCTGGGTGCGCACCTGGTCGGGCTGCGCGCCCTCCTTGTCGATCTTGTTGACGGCGACGAGGATCGGGACGTCGGCGGCGCGCGCGTGGTCCACGGCCTCCTGGGTCTGCGGCTTGACGCCATCGTCGGCTGCGACCACGATCACGGCGATATCGGTGACGCGTGCCCCGCGCGCGCGCATCGCCGTGAACGCTTCGTGACCCGGGGTGTCGAGGAACGTGATCACGCGGTCGTTGCGGTGCACCTGGTAGGCACCGATGTGCTGGGTGATCCCGCCCGCTTCGCCGGCCGCGACCTCGGTCTCGCGCACCGCGTCGAGCAGCGAGGTCTTGCCGTGGTCGACGTGTCCCATGATCGTCACGACGGGGGGGCGCTCGACGAGCTGCGCGTCGCTGTCCTCGAAGTCGGGCTCCTCCTCGATCTCCTCGGCGGCGTGAACGATCTCGATCGGCTTGTCGAACTCGTCGGCGAGCACCTGGATCGCATCGTCGGGGAGGGTCTTCGTAAGCGTTGCCATCTCGCCGAGCGTCATCAGCTTCTTGATCACGTCGGGTACCGGCACGCCGAGCGATTCGGCCACGTCCTTGACGGTCGAGCCGGACTGCACGCGGATCGCAGGGATCGCTACCGGGCCGGTCTCGAGCGCCTTGGGCTCCTCCTCCACGTAGCGCCGGCGACGCCTTCCGCCGCGACGCGGTGGCCGGCGCTGCGCCTGGGCAGGCGGTCCACCCCCGGGAGCGCGGCGCGAAGCCTGCGAGTCGATGATCACGCGGCGCCGGCCGCCGACGCTCGAGTCCGGTGCGCGCTCGCCCGCGAGCGAGGAGCGGGTAGGGCGCTGACGCGGTGTTTGATCGTCGCCCTTGGCGGCGGCGCCGTCGGTCTCGGCGACCGGCGGGGAAGCGGGTTGCGCGGGCGCCTTTGCCGCGGGCGTGGACTTGGCGGGCGCCTTTGCCGATTTGGCCGGTGCGTTTGCGCCTTGCCCGTCAGCGTCTGGCGCTTCGCCGTTGCCGGCGAGCGCGCGCAACGCGATCGCCTCGTCCACCGCGGACGCGGGCGCCTTAACGCTCAGGCCAGCGGCCTGCAGTTTCGCGAGCAGGACCTTGGAGGCAACTCCCTGCTCCTTGGCGATCTCGTGGACGCGCTTCTTTGCCATCGCTGGCCGGTGGCCTAAGCCTCTCCCGCGTGCTCGGCCGGAATTGCGGGGACCGCGGGCGGCTGTTCGCTCGCGGCGGGCGACTCCTCGGGAGCGCCCGGCAGATCTTCGACGCGATCGGAGTCGATCGCAGCGAGCGCCTGGTGAGACTCGAGTCCGCAGTAACGCGACCCGGGCAATCCCGCATTCGGGCAACGCCGGCCGTTCGACATGATGGCGGCGCAACGCCCCTGCACCTCTTCCTCCTCGTAGCCGTGCTCGGCCTCCTCCTCGGCGAACTCGGTCTCCGAGCGGATGTCGATCCTCCAGCCGGTCAGGCGGGCGGCCAGGCGGGCGTTCTGCCCCTCGCGCCCGATCGCCAGCGACAGCTGGTCGTCGGGCACCACGACGGTCGCTTGCTTGTTCTCGTCGTCGACGAGAACCTCGCGCACCCGAGCCGGCGAGAGCGCCTTGGCGACGAAGCGGGCGGGCTCGTCGTTGTACGGAATGATGTCGATCTTCTCACCGCGCAACTCGGACACGACCATCCGCACGCGCGACCCGCGGGGGCCGACGCATGCGCCGACCGGATCGACGCCGTTGGCGTGTGAGACAACCGCGATCTTCGAGCGGTAGCCGGGCTCGCGGGCGACGTTGGTGATCTCCACCAGGCCGTCGGCCACCTCGGGCACCTCGAGGTCGAACAGCTTCTTGATCAGCTCGGGGTCGCGCCGCGAGACGATGATCGCCGGGCCCTTGGTGGCGGCCGAGACCTCCTTGATGACCGCCTTGATGCGCCCGCCGTGGTCGTAGCGCTCGCCGTCGACCTGCTCGGACTTCGGCAGCAGCGCCTCGACGCGCTCGCGCAGCTGGACCAGCGTGTAGCGCGAGTCCGACTGCTGCACGATCCCTGTGATCAACTCGCCGACGCGGTCGCGGTACTCCTCGAACATCATGTCGCGCTCGGCCTCGCGGATGCGCTGGAGGATCACCTGCTTGGCGGTCTGTGCGGCGATCCGCCCGAAGTTCTCCGGGGTCACGTCGCGCGTCTCGATCTGGTCCTCGTAAAGGGCAAACTTCTCCGGGTCGATCTCGGGCTCCTCGGGCTCGCGCAACTCGCCAGTCTCAGGGTCGACCGTCGGCTCCTCGGCCGCCAGCTCCTCCTGCGTCTCGCCGATCAGCTTGGCCTCGAGGTCGGGCGGGATCAGCAGCTCGTAGACGATGAAGTCGGCGGTCTGGCGGTCCATTTCGACCTTGGCGTACTTGGCCGAGCCGGGCGTCTTCTTGTAGGCGGACAGCAGCGCGTCCTCGAGCGCCTCCATCAGCTTCTCCGAGGAGATGCCCTTCTCCCGCGCGAGCGCCTGCAGGGCGTCGACTATCTCTTTTGACATCGCGCTAGCTCCCGACGAGGTGGGATCGCTTGATGTCGCGGTACTCGATTCGCACGACGCCGGTCGGTGCCGCCAGGGTGATGTCCGAGTCCGACGCGCCGACCAGTTCGCCCGTGACCGACCTGCGACCTTCGACCGCCGGGCGGGTCGTGCGCACGCGCGCGCAGCGGCCGAGGAAACGGCGGAAGTGCTCGGGCTTGGTCAGCGGCCGCTGCGGCCCCGGCGAGGAGACCTCGAGCGAGTAGGACTCGCGCAGCGGCGCGAGGTGCCGGGTGACGCGCGCGCACAGCTCGTGCGTCACGCCATCCGGGTGGTCGATATATACGCGCATCAGGTTAGCGCCGACGACCTCCGCGAGCAGCACCTCGACATCGGGCTCCACGGGCGCGAGCCGGGCTTCGATATCTGCTTGCGGGTCGTTCACTCTGTTGCCTTCCTAAACGAAAAAAGTGGGCCAGCGCCCACTTCCGGTCAATCACCGCCGGCGGCTGGCCCGCCAGCGAAGCTGCAGTGCTTCAAGATAGCACCGTCGCGGTGGGCGGCGGCGCACAGGCGCGGCCCCGCGAGCGGTTCGATGACAGACGACACGGTCGCCAGAATCAGTGCATTCGTCGACTCGCTCGACGGCGATGCGCGTCGCGTGAGCCCCACCGAATGGGGCATCAGCGTCGACGCCGCAGGCTGGCCGCTGCACGTCGGCGTGGCGCTGCGCGGCGGGTTGCTGCGGGCGCAGGCACAGGTGGTGGAACCCGGTCAGCTCGATCCCGAGCTGCTGCTGCGCTTCAATCGCCAACTGCCGCTGGTGCGCTTCTCGCACACGGCGGCGGGCGACGTCTACGTGCAGGGTGAGCTGCCCCCCGCCGTGGTCGACGCGCACACGCTGGACAGCTTTCTCGGGATGCTCGTGCGCGCAGCCACGCTTGCGCGCGAACGAGCGACCGATCAGGCGGCTCTGCGTGACCGGTCGCGGTAGAGGCG
>DASZZG010000161.1:0-22136 GCA_035543355.1 Solirubrobacteraceae bacterium
CCGTCCAGTACCTGCTCGCGCTGCACCGCTCGAGCTTCATCATCGTGCTCGCGCTGGCCGCCGCCGGTGAGGGGATCGCGCTGCTGGCGACGCACTGGAGCCTCGCCGGATTTGCCAATTGGGTGCTCGCGGCCCAGGCCGCCGCGGCGTTGGGCACGATCGCGCTCTGCCTGCGCAGGCGCGCGCGCCGTGTGGCGTCGGTAGCGACCTGAGCGTCACGCTGTAGACACGCCGGCGCCGGCATCAGGCCGCGCCGCCCGTCCGCCTCCGCCCGCCGCGACTACCCAGCCGTGGCGGGCGGAGGCCGCCTCTCCTACTCGGAAACGCGCTCGATCAGGAAGGCGACGCGCACGTGCGCGCGCCATTCGTCGAGGTTGTCACCGCGCAGGCCGGTCGACACCACGTCGACCGCCTTGATGTTGCGCAGCGTCTGCGTCGCATCTGCGAGCGCCTGCTGCACCGCGTCGTCTGAACTCGTCTTCGACGCTCCGACGAGCTCGATGATCTTGACGACCGACAATGGCTGCTCCTTTCATCGCTTGGCGCAGACACTAGTGACGGCCGGAGGCAGCGAGGGACATTGTTGAGTTACGGGCACTTAGAACAGGCCGAGCTGGTCCGCCTCGACCTCCGCTTCCGCCCGCACCGCAGCGACGGATGGATCGGGCCGTGCGCCGTCGGGCGCCGGCAGCGCCAGTAGCTCCGGCAGGCGCCTGAAGTCCTCCCGCAGCAACTCCAGCGTGCGCGGCGTATAGAGGGCCGCAGCGGGATGGAGGATCGGGTACAGCAGTACGCGACGAGCGCCGATCGTGCGCGGCTCACTCCGGCCGTGGACGCGCGTGATCCCCGTCGGATCGTCGCGCAGCAGCTTGGTGGCGAAGTTCCCCAGCGTGCAGACCACGCGCGGCTCGATCAGTTCCACCTGGCGCATCAGATATGGCGAGCACGACTCGATCTCCTCCGGTTGCGGATCGCGATTGCCGGGCGGACGGCACTTGAGCACGTTCGCAATGAAGACCTCCTTGCGCGACAACCCGATCTCGTCGAGCAGCCGGTCGAGCAGCCTGCCGGCCTGGCCGACGAACGGCAGTCCCTCCCGATCCTCGCTGGCTCCGGGCGCCTCGCCGACGAACATCAGGTCTGCGTCGGCATTGCCCGCACCGAAGACCACGCTGTTGCGCGTGCGGGCGAGCGGGCAGCGCTGGCAGCCGGAAGCCTCCTCGTAGACGACCTTGAGGGCCGCCCGGCGGTCAGCAGCGGTCACGTCAGCGATCGTAACCCGCCGGGCCGACACACGCCGGGACGTTACGACCGCCGTCCGACGGGTTATGATCCCCAAGGCCGCCACTTCGTGGGTGGACCAACACCAGATCTGCCAATTGCAGCCGACCGGTATCTCCGATGCGAGAACTGGAACGGAATCGACACCACACCCTCTCCGAGCCATGCGCGATCGTCGGTCGCGGGCGACTCGGCAACACGCTCGCGCAGGCGCTGGGAACCGCGGGCATTCGGGTGGAGGGGCCGCTCGGCCGCGGCGCCGACGGCTCCGGAGCGGGGCTGGTGCTGCTGTGCGTGCCCGATGCGGAGATCGCCGCGGCAGCGTCGCGGATCGCGCCGGGACCGCTCGTGGGGCACTGCTCGGGCGCGACCACGCTGGACCCACTCGACCCTCACGAGGCCCTCTCGCTGCACCCGCTGATGACCGTCACCGACCGCGGCGCCAGCTTCGCAGGCGCCGGCTGTGCCGTCGCGGGCACGACCCCACGCGCGTTGGACACGGCCGCGGGACTTGCGCGAACACTCGGCATGACGCCCTTCGAGGTCGCCGATCGCGATCGGCTCGCCTACCACGCGGCGGCGTCGATCGCCTCGAACTTCCTCGTCGGGCTCGAGGCGGCGGCGGAGTCGCTCGCGGCGACCGCCGGCGCCGACCGCGCCGCGCTGGCGCCGCTCGTGCGCGCAACGGTCGAGAACTGGGCCAGCATGGGCGCGGAGCGCGCGCTGACCGGGCCGCTCGCGCGCGGTGACGAAGCCACCGTCGCTCGCCAACGCGACGCCGTCGCGGAGCGCACGCCCGAACTGCTCGAACTGTTCGATGCAATGGCGGGCGTCACCCGCGGGCTCGTCGCCCGCGCCGGCGCGCGGACGGCGGTGCCGGCGTGAGAACGGTCCGCAACGTCGCGGACTTGCGCTCGGCGCTTGTCCCGCCGCGCCGGCGCGGCGAGCGGATCGCGCTGGTGCCAACGATGGGCGCTCTCCACGAGGGACACCTCTCGCTGATTCGCCGCGCGCGCGCCGACGCCGACATCGTCGTCGTCTCCGTGTTCGTCAATCCCACCCAGTTCGGCCCCGGGGAGGACCTCGCCGCCTACCCGCGCGACGAGCAGCTCGATGCCCACCTTGCCGACGAGCAGGGAACCGACCTGCTGTTCGCGCCGACCGTCGAGGAGGTCTATCCGATGGGGTTCGCCACGACTGTGCACGTCGGGCGCGTGACCGAAGGACTATGCGGCGCCCAGCGGGGCGCCGGGCACTTCGACGGCGTGGCCACGATCGTCACGAAACTGCTGAACATGGTCGCGCCCGACGTCGCGTTCTTCGGCCAGAAGGACGCCCAGCAGGCGGTCGTCATCAAGCGGCTCGTGCGCGATCTGAGCATGCCGGTCGAGATCCAGGTCTGCGCGACCGTGCGCGAGCCGGACGGGCTCGCGATGTCGAGCCGCAACGCCTACCTCGAGCCCGCCGAGCGCCGCCGCGCGCTCGCGCTGCGGCGCTCGCTCGACTCCGCGCAGCACGCCGTGGAAGCCGGCGAGCGCGACGCCGCGACCGTCTTGGCGGCGGCGCGCGCCGAGCTGGCCGCCGAAGGGGTGCAAGCCGAGTACCTCGAGCTCGTCACAGCCGACGAGCTCGAGCCGGTGCAGCGAATCGGCGGGGACGTGCTGGTCGCGGTCGCCGCCCGTGTCGGGAAGGCACGCCTGATCGACAACGTCGCAATCTCGACAACCAGATCGAATACCCACGCAAACGCCAACGGAAGGGTCGCAAGGAAATCGCCATGCAGCGCGTGATGCTCAAATCCAAGATCCACAGGGCGACGGTCACGGGCTCCGACCTCAACTACGTCGGCTCGATCACGATCGACGCCGAGCTGCTCGAGGCCGCGGACATCCGCGAGCACGAACAGGTCCACGTGGTCGACATCGACAACGGAGCTCGCTTCGAGACGTACACGATCGCCGGCCAGCGCGGCTCAGGCGAGCTGTGCATCAACGGGGCGGCCGCGCGACTGGTCCACCACGGAGACACCGTGATCGTCATCTCCTACGCAAGCTACGACGAGGCTGAGCTCGAACGGCACGAGCCCCGCGTCGTCCACGTGACGGAGGGCAATCGCATCGTCGACGTCGACTCAGAGGCGGCGACCCTGCTCTCGTAACGAGACGGGCGTCAACCTCGCAAAGGAGAAGCCATGTCAGCAGTTCCTGAAACCACTATCTCGCGCACCACCGACCGTCTGCCGATGACGCTGCCGCGTCTCGCGGAGATGAAGCAACTCGGCGAGGCGATCGTGATGGTCACCGCGTACGACTATCCGAGCGCCCAGGTCGCCGAGGCCGCCGGGGTCGACCTCGTGCTGGTCGGCGACTCGGGCGCGATGACCGTGCTCGGCTATCCCTCGACGGTCCCCGTATCGCTCGAGGAGATGCTGATGCTCGCAGCGGCCGCGCGCCGCGGCTGCAGCACGCCGCTGCTGATCGGCGATCTGCCGTTCGGCTCGTACGAGGCGTCCGACGAGCAGGCGATCGGGTCGGCGCAGCGATTCGTCAAGGAGGCGGGCTGCGATGCCGTCAAGCTCGAGGGGGGCGGAACGTCGGTCCAGCGCGCTCGCGCGATCGCCGGTGCCGGCATCCCCGTCATGGGCCACGTCGGCCTGACCCCGCAAACGGCCACCTCGCTCGGCGGATACCGCGCCCAGGGACGTACCGCGGCGCGTGCGCTCGACGTGGCCCGCGATGCGATCGAGCTTCAGCAGGCCGGCTGTTTCGCGATCGTCTTCGAGGCGATCCCGGCGGCCGTCGGCGACGAGCTGATGGCTCGCATCGAGGTTCCCGTGGTGGGGATCGGCGCGGGCTCGGCGACCGACGGTCAGGTGCTCGTGTTCCACGACCTGCTCGGTCTGTACGACGGCGTCAGCCCGCGCTTCGCCAAGCGGTACGCGGCGCTGCGCGAGGGGATGGTCGCGGGCGTCGCCGAGTTTGCCGCCGAGGTGCGCGCGCGCACCTTCCCTGGACCCGAGCACACATATTCGATCGACCCCGAGGAGCTCGCCGCCTTTCGCGCCGGCCTAGCCGGCGTCTGAGACGGTCTCTCCGGCTGGGCCGAAGTCGATCTCGCGCAGCACACGCGCCGGGGCGCCGGCCGCGATCGTGTGTGGCGGCAGGTCCTTCGTGACGACGGAGTTCGCGCCGATCACGCAGCGTTCGCCGATCGTCACGCCGCTCGTCACGACGACGTTGGCTCCGCACCAGACGTTGTCGGCGATCCGCGTCGGTCCCTTGCTCTCGAACCCCTGCCACGTGACGGGACGCGTCGCGTCATCGAATCGGTGGCTGCCGTCGGAGACGAAACATCCGTTGGCGAGCATCACGTGAGAGCCGATCTCGACGAGCGCCACGGCGGCGACCATGACCCCGAGGTTGAGGAACGAGCCGGCGCCGATCCGGATGCGCCCTTCGCCCGGCGCGGTCAACCAGACGCCCGGCTCCAGCAGCGTTCCCGCCCCCACCTCCAGTCTGCCTTCGTCGAACGCCTCGAGCACGTTGCCATGCACCGGCCAGCGCACGAACGCCTCGCGGCGCATGAAGTGCCAGTGAATGCGCGCGCGGTTCAACGGCAGCGAGTTGCGCTCATACCAGCGCCACTTCTGCGCCCACAGCCGTGCCTGCCGTGCTAATTCGCTCACGCCAGGGGCCTACGCCGCCGCCGCGGTCACGCGCCGGCGGCGAGCTTTCGGCGCGGCCTTGGGCTTGACGATCCGGCTCAGAAACTGTCCCGTGTAGGAGTCCTTGACCGCCGCGACCTGCTCGGGCGTGCCGCTGGCCACGACGTAGCCGCCCTCCTCCCCTCCCTCGGGGCCGAGATCGATCAGCCTGTCGGCGGTCTTGATCACATCGAGGTTGTGCTCGATCACGACGACTGAGTTGCCCGAGCTGACGAGCCGTCCGAGCACCTCGAGCAGGTTCGCGATGTCGGCGAAATGCAGCCCCGTCGTCGGCTCGTCGAGGATGTACAGCGTGCGCCCCGTCGCCACCTTGCACAGCTCCGCCGCCAGCTTCACCCGCTGGGCCTCGCCGCCCGAAAGCGTCGTTGCGGGCTGGCCGAGGCGCATGTAGTCGAGGCCGACATCGTGCAGGGTCTGCAGGCGCCGCTTGATCTTGGGGATGCGCGCGAAGAAGTGCAGCGCCTCCTCGACCGGCATCTCGAGCACGTCGGCGATCGTCTTGCCCTTGAAACGGATGTCGAGTGTCTCGCGGTTGTAGCGCTTGCCGTGGCACTGCTCGCACGGGACATACACATCGGGCAGGAAGTGCATCTCGATCTTTATCTGGCCGTCGCCGCGGCAGACCTCGCAGCGGCCGCCCTTGACGTTGAACGAGAAGCGCCCCTGCTTGTAGCCGCGCGCACGCGCCTCCTGGGTCTTCGAGAAGAGGCCGCGCACCTGGTCGAAAAGCCCGATGTAGGTGGCGGGGTTGGACCGCGGCGTCCGCCCGATCGGCGACTGGTCGACGGCGATGATCTTGTCGAGCTGGTCGAGTCCGGTGACCCGCCGGTGCGACCCCGGACGCTGCCGCGCCCGATGCAGCCTGTTGGCGAGCGTCTTGTAGAGCACATCGTTGATCAGCGTTGACTTGCCCGAGCCCGAAACGCCGGTGACACAGACGAACACGCCCAGCGGCAGCTTCACGTCGATGTCCTTGAGGTTGTGCTGCGTCGCTCCCTCGATCGCGACGTGCCCGGAGGGCCGGCGACGCCGGGACGGCACTTCGATCTGCCGGGCCCCCACGAGGAATTGCCCGGTGAGCGACTCCTCCACCGCCTCGACTTCGGCCGCGGTGCCCTCGGCGACGATCCGACCGCCGTGTTCGCCGGCCCCGGGCCCCAGGTCGACCAGGTGGTCGGCGGCGCGCATCGTGCCCTCGTCGTGCTCGACCACGATCACCGTGTTTCCCAGGTCGCGAAGGCGCTTGAGCGTCGCGATCAGACGCGCGTTGTCGCGCTGGTGCAGCCCGATCGAAGGCTCGTCGAGGATGTAGAGCACCCCGACCAGTGAAGAGCCGATCTGCGTCGCCAGGCGGATCCGCTGCGCCTCGCCGCCCGAGAGCGTCGCCGAGGCGCGGTCGATCGAGAGGTAGCCGACGCCGACGTCGTCGAGGAAGCGCAACCGCTCGAGGATCTCGCGCAGGACGAGCCGCGCGATCCGCTGCTCGATCTCCGACAGCGGCACCTGCTCGAGCCACTCGAGCGCCCGCCGCGCGGACAGCGCCGTGAAGTCGTGGATCGCCATCCCGCCCACGAGGACCGCACGCGACTCCGGGCGCAGACGTGCCCCGTGGCAGGCTGGGCACGGCCGCACCGACATGTACTGCTCGATCTTCTCGCGCGAGTAGTCGGAGTCCGTCTCGCGATAGCGACGCTCGAGGTTGTTGATGATCCCCTCGAAGGACGTCGTGTACGAGCGCTTGCGGCCGAAGCGGTTGCGGTAGCGGATGTTGAGCCGGTCCCCGTTGGTGCCGTAGAGGAACAGGTCGCGCTGCTCGTCGTCGAGCTCCGCCCATGGAACGTCGAGCGCGACGTCGTAGCGATCGGCGATCGACTGGGTCAGCTCCTCGTAGTAGGTAGTCGCCGACGACGTCCAGGGCACAATCGCACCCTCGCCGATCGACAGCGACCCGTCGGGCACGATCAGATCCGGGTCGATCTCCATCTGCGAGCCGAGTCCGGTGCATCGCGGACAGGCGCCGTGGGGCGAGTTGAAGGAGAAGATGCGCGGCTCGAGCTCGGGCATCGAGGTGCCGCACTCCAGGCAGGCGAACTTCTCCGAGAACGTCAACAGGCGACCGCCGGGCTCGGCGCCCGCGGCCTCGTCGAGCAGCTCGATCTCGACGATCCCGCCCGCGAGCGCCACCGCCGTCTCGATCGAGTCGGCCAGTCGCTTGCGCAGGTCGCGGCGCATCCGCAGCCGGTCGACGACGACCGCGAGGTCGTGCTTGTACTTCTTGTCGAGCGTGATCTCCTCGTCCAGCAGACGCAGCTCGCCATCGATCTTGGCTCGCGTGAACCCATCGGCGCGCAGTTCGCCCAGCAGCTGGCTGTACTCGCCCTTGCGCCCCCGCACGACTGGGGCCAGCACCATGAAGCGCTGGTCGTCCTCGAGCTCCATCGCCTGGTCGATGATCTGCTCGGTCGACTGCCCGGCGATCGGCTTGCCGCAAACGTGACAGTGCGGATGGCCGACTCGCGCCCACAAGAGGCGCAGGTAGTCGTAGATCTCGGTGACGGTGCCGACCGTCGAGCGCGGATTGCGCGATGTCGTCCGTTGGTCGATCGAGATCGCAGGCGAAAGGCCCTCGATCGAGTCGACGTCGGGCTTCTCCATCTGCCCGAGGAACTGGCGCGCGTATGCGGACAGCGACTCGACGTAGCGCCGCTGACCCTCGGCGTAGATCGTGTCGAACGCAAGCGAGGACTTGCCCGACCCCGACAACCCGGTGATCACGATCAGCGCGTCTCTGGGCAACGACAGCGAAACGTCCTTGAGGTTGTGCTCGCGGGCGCCCGAGACGACGATCTCGTCATGCGGAGGGGTCATAACTCCGCCCGATTCTATGGGGAGGCCCGGCTGGGCCCGGTGGGGCGCCTCAGCCGGAGATCGCGCTAACCGCCGACCCGCTCATAGACCTCATCGAGCAGGGCCGCGCGGTCCGCGACGGTGAAATGCTCGGCGAGATAGCGGTCGGTCTCCTCGCGCGGGCTGCCGTCGAGCGCCATGTTGAGCGCCACCAACCGCGCTCCCTCGTCGCTGTCGGCCGGCGACCCGGCGGAGGCCTCCTCGAGTTCCTCCGCCGGAGGCTCGGCGATCGCGTCCGCGGTCTCCTGCTCGCCGGTCTGCTCGGGCGACGGGGCGCCAATGGCCCCGCCACCAAGGGCCTCCGACCCCATGAGCTCGCCGACATTGCCCTGGAGCAGCGTCAGATCGGCGCTCAGCCTGTGCGCACCCGCGCGCAGACTGTCGAGCAGGGACCCGAGCTCGCTCTCCATCGCGTCGACCCGCTGCAACATCGCGGTGGCAGCCTCGGAGACCCTCGCCACGAGCTCGCGCGCCTGCTCCCCGGCCTCCTCGCGCAGTCGCTCGGCGTCTCGGTCGGCGTCTTGGCGCGTCCTGCGGCCGTCCTGCTCAGCCTCGCGCTGAATCTCTGCGGCGCTCTGCTCGGCCGCTTCGACGATCGTCCGGACCTGCTCCGAAGCGGCCGCAGCCAGTGTGTGCGTGCGCTGGCGCGACGAAGACTGGAGCGTCTCCACCTCCTCGGACAGCGACCGCAGGTGGGCGTCGACGGCCGCCGGCTCATATCCGCGGCGGGCGATCGGAAAGTCGCGCTTCTCGATGGTCTGTCGGTCGAGGGGCAAGGCCGTTCCTCCGAATGTCTGCAGGGCGTCTGGACGGTCGCCCAGCGTAACGAACCGGAGCCCACGAGCACCCCGCGCCTCGACGAGGCGCTCAACGCCCCGCCGTGTCCTGGAGGGCGCTTAGGTCACGGCGGAGCTCCAAGAGCTCGTCGCGGAGCTTCGCCGCGTACTCGAAGCGCAGGTCCTCCGCGGCCGCCAGCATCTCCTCCTCCAGCTCGACGATCGTGCGCTCGAGCTCCTCCCCCGTCATCGACGAGCGCGCTCGCTCGTCGCGCGCCGCGGAGCGCCGACGTCCCTTGGGGAGCTTCGTCTCCGCCTGCAGGAACTCCGCGATATCCGAGATCCCCTTGACGATCGTCTCAGGCGTGATGCCGTGCTGCTCGTTGTAGGCCCGCTGTATCTCGCGCCGTCGATCGGTCTCGGAGATCGCCGCTCGCATCGAGGCGGTCTGCTTGTCGGCATACATCAGCACGGTGCCGTCGACGTGGCGGGCGGCGCGCCCGATCGTCTGGATCAGCGACGTAGCGCCGCGCAGGAAGCCCTCCTTGTCGGCGTCGAGGATCGCGACCAGCGAGACCTCGGGGAGATCGAGGCCTTCGCGCAGCAGGTTCACGCCCACCAGCACGTCGAACTCACCGAGCCGCAGCTGGCGGATGATCTGGATGCGCTCCAGCGTGTCCACCTCGGAGTGCAGGTAGCGGACCCTCAGCCCCATCTCGAGCAGATAGTCGGTCAGGTCCTCGGACATCTTCTTCGTCAGCGTCGTCACCAGCGTCCGCTCGTCGCGCTCGGAGCGGGCGCGAATCTCGTTCATCAGGTCGTCCACCTGGTTGCGCGTCTCACGCAGCTCGATCTGCGGATCGACGATGCCGGTCGGCCGGACGATCTGCTCGACGATCCGGGCGCTGTGATTGCGCTCGAAGTCGCCCGGAGTGGCGGAGACGAAGACGATCTGCGGCGTGATGTCGAGGAACTCGTCGAACGTCTGCGGCCGGTTGTCAAGCGCGCTCGGCAGGCGGAAGCCGTAGTCGACGAGCGTCTGCTTGCGTGAGCGATCCCCTTCGTACATCCCGCCGATCTGCGGCACGGTCTGGTGCGACTCGTCGATCAGGCAGAGGTAGTCGTCGGGAAAGTAGTTGAGCAGGCAGTAGGGGCGCTCGCCCGCGGCGCGGCCGTCGAGGATGCGCGAGTAATTCTCGATCCCGGAGCAGAACCCGGTCTCGCGCAGCATCTCCATGTCATATTGAGTGCGTTGGCGAAGCCGGTGCGACTCGAGCAGCTTGCCCTCGCTCTCGAGCTCTGAGCAGCGCTGGTTGAGCTCCTGGCCGATCTCCGTGACGGCGCGCTCGATCTGGTCGTCGGCGACGTTGTAGTGGGTCGCCGGCCACACCGCCACATGCTCGAGATCGTCGGCCAACAGCTCTCCGGTGAGCGGGTCGAAATGCGCCAGATGCTCGACCTCGTCGCCGAAGAACGATGCGCGGAAGGCTGTCTCGGCGTACGCGGGAAACACCTCCAAAGTGTCGCCGCGCACGCGAAAGTTGCCGCGCCCCAGGGCGGCGTCATTGCGTGTGTACTGGTTGGAAACGAGCTTGCGCAGCAGCGCATCGCGCTCGATCCACTCGCCCTTTCGCAGGATCGTCACGCGCGCGTCGTAGGTTTCGGGCGAGCCCAACCCGAAGATGCAGGACACCGAGGCGACGATCAGCACGTCGCGGCGCGCGAACAGCGCCGCCGTCGCCGCGTGGCGCAGGCGATCGATTTCCTGATTGATCGCAGAGTCCTTCTCGATGTAGAGATCGCGCGAAGGGACGTAGGCCTCGGGCTGGTAGTAGTCGTAGTAGGAGACGAAGTACTCGACCGCGTTGGTCGGGAAGTACGTGCGAAACTCGTTGCAGAGCTGCGCGGCGAGCGTCTTGTTGTGAGCGATCACGAGCGTCGGCTTTTGGACCGCCTCGACGGTCGCGGCCATCGTCATCGTCTTGCCCGTCCCGGTCGCGCCGAGCAGCGTCAGAAAACGCTCGCCGGACTCGATTCCCTGGGCGAGCGACGTGATCGCGTCGGGCTGGTCGGCGGTCGGGACGTACGCGCTGTCGAGCTTGAAGGGCGGCATCGCCGACTACGGTAGCGGGACCGACCGGCGGGCCGAGACCCTCGCGGCGGCGCATGTTCAACGCCGCGTACGCCCCGGGCGCTTACGCGTGGCTTATGCCACTGCCGTTACCTTCGCGCCCCTGAGCGGCGCCACCGGCGCTGACTGAGACTATTGCCGTATGCGAGTGCTCCTAGCCGAAGACGAGGGTCGTTTGGCGTCGGCGATCGCGCGTGGGCTGCGCCGCGAGGGAATGGCGGTCGACGTCGCCGCCGACGGCGCGGGAGCGCTCGGCAAGGCGACGCTCATCCCCTACGACGTCATCGTGCTCGACCGCGACCTGCCGCTGATGCACGGCGACGACGTCTGCCGCAGACTCGCCAACGAGCGTCCGGAGTCGCGAATCATCATGCTGACCGCCGCCGCCGATATCGACGACCGCGTAAACGGCCTCACGCTCGGCGCCGACGATTACCTCGCCAAGCCGTTCGCGTTCGCCGAGCTCGTCGCACGGATTCGCGCGCTTGCGCGACGGGCGGGCGCGGCCCGGCCGCCCGTTCTCAGCCACGGCGATCTGACGCTGGACCCGGCTCGCCGGGAGGTCAAGCGCGCGGACCGGCCAATCGAGTTGACGCGCAAGGAGTTCGGCGTGCTCGAGGCGCTGCTGGGGCAGGACGGCGCGGCGGTGACCACGGAACAGCTGCTGGAGCGGGTGTGGGACGAGCACACCGACCCGTTCTCCAACGTCGTCCGGGTGACCGTGATGACGCTGCGGCGCAAGCTCGGCGACCCCCCACTGATCGATACCGTCGTTGGTGTCGGCTACCGGATCTGACGCCGGCGAGGCCGAGCCTCGCCCGCGCTGGCTGCGGCCGACGATCCGGCTGCGGCTGACAGCGCTCTACGCCGCGGTCTTTCTGATCGCCGGCGTGATCCTGCTCGGCGTGAGCTACGCGCTCGTGCGCAAGAACCTCGAGCGCACGCCGGAAGCCGCGCGACTCGGGGTCGCACGCCGGCTCGGCCTGCCGGCGCCGCCCGGGCGGCCCGAGCTCCCGGGAGGAGCCGGTGGGATCGAGCGCTTTCCTCTTCCAGGCGTTGGCGGCCCCCCGCCGATCCTCGACGGCAGGCCCGGTGCCCCTCCACCCGGGATCGGTCCGTTTTCGGGGCCGAGCCGTCAGCAGCTCGCCCAGCAGCGCGCGCTCATCGCCAAGGTAAGACGCGGCCTCGCCAACGAAGCGCTGCGCCGCCTGCTGCTGCAGTACCTGGTGGTCCTCGGCGCGCTCACGCTGGCGTCGATCGGCCTGGGATGGCTGCTGGCCGGCCGAGCCCTGCGTCCGCTGCAGAACATCACGGCGGCGGCAAAGCGAGTGTCCGGCGAAACGCTCGACGAGCGCATCAACCTGCAGGGCCCTGCGGACGAGCTCAAGGAGCTTGCCGACACCGTCGACCTGATGCTCGGCCGGCTCGATGCCGCCTTCGCCAGCCAGCGCCGCTTCGTCGCAAACGCGTCGCACGAGCTGCGCACTCCGCTGGCCGTGATGCGCGCCGAGATCGACGTGACGCTCACCGATCCGCGCGCGACGCAGCAGCAGCTGAGGGCAATGGGCGAAGCGGTACGCGAGGCGACCGAGCGCAGTGAGCGCCTGATCGAGAGTCTGCTGACCCTCGCCCGCAGTGAGGCGGAGGTCTCCAGCAGCGACGTCCTCGACCTCGCTGCAACCGCCGCCAGTCTCGTGAACCAGCAGCAGTGGGCCATCGAGCGTCGCGGGTTGAAACCACAGCTCGCCCTCGGCCCTGCGGCGACACGCGGCGACACGCGGCTGCTCGAACGGCTGGTCGGCAACCTCGTCGAGAACGCGGTCCGCCACAACGTCGACGGCGGCTGGCTGCGAATCGAGACCGACACGGTCGAGGGGCGCGCGCGCCTTCGCGTCGCCAACGGCGGCGAGACGATCGAGCCGGCGCACGCGCAAACGCTGGTCGAACCGTTCAGGCGCGCGACCGACCGGACAGGCGAGGGCGCCGGCCTCGGCCTATCGATCGTTGCTTCGGTCGTCCGGGCCCACGGCGGCCGGCTGCGACTGACGGCGCCGATTGACGGCGGCCTCACGGTGGAAGTCGACCTGCCCGCGGCGCACGGTTCGCCGCCGGCGCCGTTGCGGCGATCCGACGACGCGGCCGCGAGGCCGCGACTGTCAGGCCGCGAGGCCCAGCCCGCGCACGGGTCCTCTCCACAGCGCTGGTAGCAGCTGCTATCAAATTTGATAGTTCCCGCTATCAGCCGCGCGTGGGACAGGGCGACACGACCGCGCTACAGGCCGAGCTCGCGGGCGTAGTTCGCGCGATAGTCGCGCCGGGCGTTGAGGACCTTGCGGACGTAAGCGCGGGTTTCCGGGAACGGGATGCGATCGGGGGTGAAGGACTTGCCGGCCGCACCCGCTGTCGCAATCCAGCGATCGACGTTCCCGATGCCGCCGTTGTACGCGGCGAGCGCCTTCACCGCGTTGCCGTTGTAGCGGTCGAGCAGGTAGCGCAGGTAGTAGGCGCCATAAGAGATATTGACCTGCGGGGTCGCGAGGTCCGCGGTGGTGAACCGAGTGGCCCCGGAACGGCGCGCGATGAAGCGCGCCGTGTCGGGCGTGATCTGCATCAGCCCGGTCGCGCCCGCCGACGACGTCTGGTCGACGAATTTCGACTCCGCGAAGATGACCGCGGCGATCAGCGCTGGGTCGAGGTGCTTGGAACGCGCCTGCTGGCGGATGATGTCCTGATGGTGCAGCGGCAGCACGATTCGGCGTACCACGTGGTCCACCTGCGGTAACCACACAGCCGCCGCGATGCCGATCGCGACCGCCCCGGCGAGCCCCGCGAGTAGCCGGCGACGGCGCACCCGCGCCCGTCGCGGCGACGGCAGCGGCGGCCACGGACGTCTTGGGGAATTGTCGGCTGCCGGGGGGCGGACGCTCACCCGTTCAGCTTGCCAAGCGCGGCAGACAACCGCTGTTCCAGCTCAGCGACCGTACCGTCGTTCGTAACGGTGTAGGTGGCGCGCCGCGCCTTCTCCATCTGGGGCAGTTGACGGGCCTCGCGCTCCTCGGCGGCGGCATGGTCGCGCGAGTCGGTCCGCGCGGCGCGCAGCTCGTCGGCCGCCAGGACGACGAGCGTCGCGTCGAAGGCGTTCTCCATGCCGGCCTCGAACAGCAGCGGCACCTCGACGACCAGCGCCGCCGGGCGCGGCCGCGTGGCCGCCGCGCGCTCCCGCCATTCGGCGATCCGGGCGCCGACGCGCGGCCACAGCTGTTGTTCGAGCCAGCGCCGGTCCTCGTCCGACGCGAATGCCATCCGCGCGACCGCAGCGCGATCGACGATCCCGCCGGGGGCGACCGCCTGACCCCAGCGGGCGACGACGGCGTCGCGCAGGTCGGCCGTCTCGTAGAGGTCGTGGACGACCGCGTCAGTCGAGAGCACTTGGGCGCCGAGCCGAGCCAGGGCCTCCAGCGCCGTCGACTTGCCCGCGCCGATCGCCCCGCTGAGCCCCACCAGCGGTATCCCCGCCGGCCGGCTGTCGCTACGCGGGGTCGTCGCTCTTCGCGGCGCCGGCGGCGCTGGCCGCCTCCGCCGGGGTCTGTTCTTTGGCCGCGTCGCCGTCGGCGGCGCCCGCCTGACCGTTGGCGGAATCGGGTGCATCGGCAGGCGCAGCGGCCTCCGCCTCGGGGACAGCAGCCTCCGCCTCGGGCTCGCGCGCATCGGCCGGCACGTCAGCCTCCGCCTCGGGCGCAGCAGCCTCCGTCTCGGGCACGTCAGCCTCCGCCTCGGGCGCAGCAGCCTCGGCCTCCGGCTCGGGCGCCTCGGCGGCCGGGGCGTCTTCGGCGACCTCCGGCGGCGGTGCGAACTCTTCCTCGGAGAGGTCCGAATCCGTTACGTCCTCGAGGTCTTCGAGCCCCACGCCGCTGGCGGCCGTGCTGCCGGGGACCGGCAGCACCTGGTCTTCGACGCGCTTGGCCGACAACGACAGCCGTCGGCGCTGCGAGTCGATCTCGAGGATCTTGATCCGGATCTCGTCGCCCGGACCGACCATCTCGCGCGGGTTGTCGACGTGCTGCGGCGCCAGCTCGGAGATGTGGACCAGACCCTCGACGCCGTCGAGAATCTCGACGAAGGCGCCAAACGTGACGACCTTGGTGACCTTCCCTGCAAGCTCGTCGCCGACGTTGTAGGTGTCGACCACGCGCTGCCAGGGATCCTCCTGCGTCTGCTTGAGCCCGAGCGAGATGCGCTGACGCTCGCGGTCGATATCGAGCACCTTCACCTGCACCGTGTCACCGATCGAGAGGATCTCCGACGGGTGGTTGACGTGCGACCAGGAGAGCTCGGAGATGTGGATCAGGCCATCGATGCCGTCGAGGTCGACGAAGGCGCCGAAGTCGACGATGTTGGAGATCGTCCCCTCGACGACAAGCCCCGACTGCAGGCGGTCGAGAATCTGCTGGCGCTGTTCCTTGCGCTCTTCCTCGAGCACGGCGCGACGCGAGAGCACGACGTTGTTGCGCGGACGGTTGAGCTCGATCACGCGGCATTCGATCGTCTGACCGAGATACTCGCCGAGGTTCGGCACGCGGCGGATGTCAACCAGCGAAGCGGGCAGGAACCCGCGCACGCCGATGTCGATGATCAGCCCACCCTTCACGACCTCTATGACCGTCCCCTCGACGGGCTCGCCCGACTCGGCGGCCGCCTCGATTCGCCTCCAGGCCTTCTCGAAGCGCGCCCGCTTCTTCGACAGGATCAGGCGACCGTCGTCGTCCTCCTTGATCAGAACGAGCGCATCGACGGTCTCCCCCATCTCGACCTCGCCGCGCGGGTCTACCGACTTGCGGATCGACAGCTCGTGTGCGGGGATGACCCCCTCGGACTTGTAGCCGATGTCGATCATCACCTCGTCGGCGTCGACTCGTACGACCTTGCCCGTGACCACATCGCCCTGCTCGAACGGCGAGAGCGTGGCGTCGTAGTTGGGGACGATCTCCCCGTCGATCTCGAGCAGGAGGCCGTCTGAGCCCTCGACGATCTTCCCGGTCGCGGGCTGTGTGGCGGTGGGAGCGTTGGCCATGGCGGGGCGCCAAGGTTAGCAACGGGACTCGCGCCGGCTGCCCGCGCTGCGGTCTCTTAGAGCGTCGACGCTCTTGGCCCTATCCTTGGCCGACGATGCCGACTCGAGCCACCAAGCGCGGCAATGAGCGGACTCCGCTGCGCCGGGACTGGGACGTGGTCGTATGCGGCGCCTCCTTTGCGGGCCTGGCGGTCGCGCGCGAGCTGAGCGGGTCGGGAGCCAGGGTCCTGCTCCTCGACCGCTACGAGATCGGCGAGCGCCAGACGTCCGCCTGCGGGATCCCGACCTGCTGGCTCGAGGCGCTGGGCCTCGAAGAGGCGCTGCAGCAGACGTTCGACGAGATCGTCGTCCACACGCCGCAGGGAACCACGCGCTGGCCGCTTCCGTGGAGCTTTTCCACATTCGACTACCGCAAGCTGTGTGACCTGCTGTGGGCAGACTGCGACGCCACCTTCGAGACGGCGAAGGTCGACGGGCGCACCGGCACGACCGTCCACACCGACCGAGGCGACGTCAGCGCGCCGCTGATCGTCGACGGGCTCGGCTGGCGCCGCGTGCTCGCCGCCAGCGCGAACGTGCAGCCGCCCGAGGCACGCCTCTCGCGCGGGCTCGAGGTGCACCCGAACGGCCGCGGCGACGAGCTCGAGCTATGGCTCGATCGCTCGTACATCCGCGCCGGGTATTCGTGGTCGTTCCCCGCCGACGGGGAGGTCCGCGTCGGTGTCGGCTCGTTCGACCCGCGCGACCACGTCAAGGAGCCGACGGTCCGATTGGCGCGCAACCTCGAGGTCGACGCCGTCCGCTACCAGGGGAACTGGATTCCGCACCAGATCCGCCCGGCCGTCGAGGACGGCGTGTTCTTCGTCGGCGACTCCGCCGGCCACTGCCTCCCCACCACCGCCGAAGGCATCCGCACCGCGCTCTACTTCGGCATCGCCTGCGGGCGCGAGCTGCGCGCCGTGCTCGCCGGCGAGCGTCCGCGCGAGCAGGCGCTGCGCCGCTACGGCGAGTTCTCGGACCGCCACGCCTGGAAGTTCGACTGGATGCTGCGCGTCCAGTGGCTCGTGCCGCGCTTGCCACCGCGCATGCTGCACGCGGTGCTGCGCCTGCTTGCCAGGCCGCGCGTCACCGCGTGGGCGTTCGGGCACTATCTGCGAATCGCGCCGCCCGAGCTGATCGGAGAGGCCACAAGCCACTCTCCCGCGCTCTCTGCCGCGGCATAGAACCGGGGCTTCCAGCGTTCGTCAGTAGCCGCGTCGTTCGCGGTCGGAGCGCTGGGCCAGCTGCACGCCTCCTGCCCGCAGGCGGAAGAAGAAGACCGCGAACCACACGGCGCCGAGCGCGAGCGCCGCGCCGCTCGCGGCGGCCGCCTGGCCGAAGTGGAACGCGCCGATGACTCCCAGGAAGACGAACAGCGCCACGAGACCGCCGCAGATTGCGATCAGCGCCGCCCCGATGCTGCGGGCGAAACGAGCGCGGTCCTCCTGACGTCGCAAACCCTCCCGGCGATCACCGCTGCTGCGACGCTCCGAGCCGGCGTGGGACTGCTCAGCCATCTCGGACCTCCTTGTCTAGATGCGGAATGCCACTAACAATGATAGCCGGGCCACCAAGGGGAGCCGGCTTCTAGTCGCGAACGATCAGGAACGTCCCCGCCGCCAGTAGAGCGATCCCGGCGACGCGCACGAGCGTCATCGGGTGCTTCGCGACGCCGAGCCAGCCGAACTGGTCGACGACCACCGCCAGCGTCAGCTGACCGGCGATCGTCGCGGCGGTCACCCCACCGGCGCCGAGCGAGCGGACTGTGACCAGCACACAGGTCACGTAGGCCGCGCCGAGCAGGCCGCCCAGGAGGTAGTGCCAGGGTACGTGGCGCACCTCTGAGATCTGCCCGAAGCCGCCGCTGAGCAGCGCTATCCCCACGAGCGCGACGGTCCCAACGGCAAACGAGACGACCGCTGCGGCGGTCGTGCCGACCGAACGCCCGAGCAGCGAGTTGATCGGCGCTTGCAGGGCGATCATGCCGCCGACGCCGGCCGTGAGCAAGACGGCCAGACTCCGGCTCATCACTTCGCCTCCAGCCAGTTGTCGCCGACGCCGAGATCGACGGCGAGCGCGGGGTCGAGCGGGTAGGCGCCCGTCATCTCGGCACTGACGATCTCGCTCGCGCGCTCGACCTCCGAGGTCGGAGCCTCGAACAGCAGCTCGTCGTGGATCTGCAGAATCAGCCGCGTCTTCAGACCGGCAGCGCCAAGCGCCGCCTGGCAGCGCAGCATCGCGATCTTGATGATGTCGGCTGAGGATCCCTGGATCGGCATGTTGACGGCGATCCGCTCGCCGAATTGCCGCATCTGGCGCTGACGCGCGCGCAGCTCGGGGATCATCCGACGGCGCCCCAGCAGCGTCGTCACATAGCCATCGCGCTTGGCTGCCTCGATCGTGTCGGCGATGTAGGCGCGCACCGCGGCGAAGCGCGCGAGGTAGCGCTCGATGAACTCGTCGGCCTCCTCGCGCTCGATCCCCAGCCGGTCGGCGAGCCCAAATCCGGAGAGGCCGTAGACGATGCCGTAGTTGACCATCTTGGCCTTGGAGCGCATTCCCTCGTCGAGCTGTTCGGGCGCGACGCCGAAGATCTCGCCGGCAGTGGCCGTGTGGACGTCTTCGCCCCGCTCGAAGATCTCCTTCAGCGCGGGCTCGTCGGCAACATGCGCAAGCACCCGCAGCTCGACTTGCGAGTAGTCGGCGGCGATCAGCCGGTGGCCCGGCTCGCAGCTGAAGCACGCCCGGATCTCGCGCCCCAAGGGCGTGCGAATCGGGATGTTCTGCAGGTTCGGGTTGGTCGACGAGAGCCGCCCGGTCGCCGCGGCCGTCTGGTTGAACGTCGTATGCAGGCGTCCGTCGCCGGGATCGATCAGCAGAGGCAGAGCATCGAGGTACGTCTGGGCGAGCTTCGACAGCTCGCGATGACGCTCGATCTTGGGAATGATCTCGTGCTCGGAGCGGATCGCCTGGAGCACGCGCGCGTCGGTCGAGAAGCCGGTCTTGCCGCGTCGCTTGCGCGACAGGCCGAGCTTGCCGAACAGGACCTCGGCGAGCTGCTGCGGCGATCCGAGGTGAAACTCCTCCCCGGCGAGCTGCCAGATCTCGCCCTCGAGCTGCGCTATCTCATCGCGCACGCGCCCGGCGATCGTCGCGAGGCGCACTGTATCGAGCTTGCAGCCGGCGATCTCCATGTCGCGCAGCACCCGCACGAGCGGCAGCTCGACGTCCTCGAGCAGCCGCTGGAGCCCACGCTCAGCGAGCGTCTCTCGCTGCGCTTGGGCCAGCGCGTGGACCAGCAGCGCCTCGGCGGCGGCAGGATCCGCCACGTCGGTCGCCAGCGCGTGGTCCTCGCACAGCTCTGCGAGCGGATAGCCGCGGCGGGCCGGATCGAGCAGATAAGCCGCTACCAGCGTGTCGTGAGCGAGCGTTTCAGGGACGGTGCGCAGTGCCTTTGAGTCATGGGCCAGCACCGGCCGATCCCCGGCCATGACGACCAGCGGCTCGGGACCCTCGACGTCACCCGCGAGCACCTCGTCGCCCCCAGCGTACGCGCCGAAGCGCCACGTTTCGGCGGCCGCGAACAGAGCGTCGTCGGGCGTCTCGGGCGCGGTCGCGGCAATCGCCAACTCGGGGCCTCGCAGCCGAGCCACGGCGTCGACGGCTCCCTCGCGCAGCCGTGCCGTCAGGCTCGCAGCGGTCGGCGACACCGGCGACTGCACCTCCGGCTGCGCCAGCGCCTCCTCCAGGCGCCGCAGCGGATCGCGCAGCTCGAATTGACGAAAGACCTCACGCAAGCGTGACCGGTCGGGCTCACGCGCGACCTCGCCGAGCACGTCGACACCGGCGTCGACGTCGCGCATCGCGGTCGCCAGGCGCATCGACATGCGCGCAGCCTCGGCGTGCTCGATCAGATTCTGGCGCCGCTTGGCGCCGCTCACCTGGTCCGCGTTCTCGAGCACCTGCTCGAGCGAGCCGAACTGCGCCAGCAGCTGCGCCGCCGTTTTGTCGCCGATGCCCGGCACGCCCGGAATGTTGTCCGAGGTGTCGCCCTTGAGGCCGATGAAATCCGGGATCAGCTCGGGCTCGATGCCATAGCGCTCGCGAACGCCTTCGCGGTCATACACGCGGGTATCGGTGATCCCGCGCGACGTCGTCATGATCCGCACCCCGTCGTCGACCAACTGGTAGGCGTCGCGATCGCCCGTGACGACCATGACGGGCACGCCGCGAAGCTTTGCCTGTTCGGCGATCGAGGCGATCACGTCGTCGGCCTCGTAGCCCTCGACGCTCACGTTGCGGTAGCCGAACGCGTCGACCAGCGGCTCGAAGTTGGGCCACTGCTCGCGCAGCAGGTCGGGGCGCGTCGCGCGCTGGGCCTTGTACTCGGTGAAGACCTCCTTGCGCCCCGAGGAGCCGGCGTCCCAGACCACGAGCGTGGGCTTGAGTCCGTAGTCGGTGATGATCTTCACGAGCATCGAAGCAAAGCCGAAGATCGCGTTCGTCGGCTGGCCGCTCGAGGTCGCGATCGACTCGGGCAGCGCGAAGAACGCCCGGTAGACGAGCGAGTTGCCGTCGATCAGGAAGAGCTCGTCGGGTGGGTCTGCCATGGGTGGCGACACTCTAGGCGCCAGCTCTCCGCAAGGTAGGAGCGAGCAGACCCGATACTTTGCACTCGCACAATGCCCACGAGCGCCCAATACTCGCTGACGATTCGGGTCGAGATCGACCACCAGCCGGGCATGCTCGGGCGGGTCGCGAGCGCGATCGGCGCGGCGGGAGGAACGATTGGCTCGGTCGACCTGGTGGCGCTCGAGTCGGGCCACACCCTGCGCGACATCACCGTCGACACCGACAGCCCGACCCACGGCGCCGAGATCGTGACGGCGATCGACGAAGTCGAGGGCGCTCACGTGGTCGACTTCACGGATCGCACGTTTCGCATGCACCTGGGGGGCAAGATCGAGCTGCACAACAAGTCGCCGCTGAAGACGCGCGACGATCTTTCGATGGCCTACACGCCGGGCGTCGCGCGAGTCTGCGAAGCGATCGCCGCCGACCCCGACAAGGCGTACCAGTACACGATCAAGCGCAACACCGTGGCGGTCGTCTCCGACGGCACGGCCGTCCTCGGCCTCGGCGACATCGGCCCGGCGGCGGCGCTTCCTGTGATGGAGGGCAAGGCGATGCTGTTCAAGGAGTTCGCCGGAGTCGACGCCTTTCCGATCTGCCTCGACACCCGCGACACCGACGAGATCGTGCGCGCGGTGACGCTGATTGCGCCCGTGTTCGGCGGCATCAACTTGGAGGACATCTCGGCGCCCCGCTGCTTCGAGATCGAGGAGCGGCTGCAGGCCGAGCTCGATATCCCCGTCTTCCACGACGACCAGCACGGAACGGCCGTGGTGGTGCTGGCGGCGTTGCTGAACGCGGCCAAGCTCACCCGGCGCTCGCTCGAGAGCATGCACGTGCTCGTCGTCGGGCTGGGCGCCGCCGGGGTCGCCGTGACCAAGATCCTGCTCGAGGCTGGCGTAGGCAGCGTGATCGGTTGCGACTCGCAGGGGGCGCTGCATACCGAGCGCGGCGACTATCTCGACGGGTCGATGCCGCCGCGGAAGCGGTGGTACGCCGAGCAGACCAATCCGGACCGGCGCAGTGGCTCGCCGGCCGACGTGATCGACGGCGCCGATCTCTTCATTGGGTTGTCCGGCGCACGCGTAATGCCCGTCGAGGCGCTCGCGCGGATGAATGACGATGCGATGGTCTTTGCGATGGCCAATCCAACACCCGAGGTCGCGCCCGAGCAGGCGGCGCTCCACGCACGGATCGTCGCGACCGGCCGCTCGGACTACCCCAATCAGATCAACAACGTGCTCTGCTTCCCTGGGCTCTTCCGCGGCGTCCTCGACAGCGGCACGCGCGTGATCACTAACGGCATGAAACTGGCCGCGGCGCAAGCGATCGCCACCATCGTCACCCCCGAGGAGCTGCAGCCGGAGTACGTGATCCCGTCGGTGTTCAACCGCGCGGTTGCCCCCGCCGTCGCCGCCGCGGTGCGCGCCGAGGCCGAGCGTTCCGGGCTGAGCCACCCCGCACAGCCGCCCGAGGACCCGCTCTACAGCTGACCCAGCAGCTCCATCGCCCCGGTCGTCCCGGTGCGCAATCCGGGCGCAGGTTTTCGAATTCGGGGAATTTGTTGTATCTTCG
>DASZZG010000162.1:0-1609 GCA_035543355.1 Solirubrobacteraceae bacterium
GAAGGCTTCCCAGAGCAGCCCGGCGTGCTCGGTCAGCGCATCGACACCCTGTAGGGGCTCCGGCGTGAGCGGGTCCTCGTAGTGGACCGCAGCCGCGCACAGCGGCGTGAAATCCTCTGGCCGCCGCGAGGCCCATGCGGCCTGCCAGCGGTCGAGCAGCTCGTCGACGCTGCGCTGCACGCCCTCGAGCGGCAGCGGGCCCTCCTCATCCACCGTCGTCGCCGAACTCGGCCAGCCCCTGCGGCGCTGTCGAAGGCTCGGCATGCAGGCGCCGAGGTATGCGTCCGGCCGTGCGCGCGGCGCGACCCGCCTCGACCGCGCCGGCCAGCGCGCGCGCCATCGCAGTCGGGTCGTGCGCTCGTGCGATCGCGCTCGCCGAGAGCACCGCGTCGCAGCCGAGCTCCATCGCCAGCGTCGCATCCGACGCGGTCCCAACACCGGCGTCGAGCACGACGGGCACGCCGGCCCGCTCGACGATGATCGCGAGGTTGTAGGGATTGCAGATGCCCATTCCGGACCCGATCGGGGAACCTAGCGGCATCACGGCCGCGCAGCCGACGTCTTCGAGGCGCCGGGCGAGAACCGGGTCGTCGGTCGTGTAGGGGAGCACCGTGAAACCGTCGTCGACCAGCTCCTCCGCTGCAAGCAGCAGCTCGGGCGCGTCGGGCAGCAGCGTGCGGTCGTCGCCGATCACCTCGAGCTTGATCCAGGTCGTGTCGAACGCCTCACGAGCGAGCCGCGCGGTGAGGACGGCGTCGCGCGCCGTGTAGCAACCCGCGGTGTTCGGCAGCAGCGCCACGCCCGCCGCGTCGAGCACATCGACGATCGAACCGCGCGCCGCCGGATCGACACGGCGCAGCGCGACCGTGACCAGCTCGGTGCGCGAGGCTTCGATCGCGGCTGCGAGCAGCTCGAGCGATGCAAAGCCGCCGCTGCCGAGCAGGATGCGCGACCCAAACGTGCGGTCGGCGATCACCAGCGGATCGACGCCGGAACGGACATCGGCATGTGCGCTCACCGGGTCAACCTCCTTGTATTGCGGTCAGGACTTCGACACTGGCCTCGGGCGCGAGCACGCGCTGCTCCCACTGGCCGCGCGGCACGACCTCGGCGTCGACCGCGACGGCGACACCACGGCGGTCGCCGCCGATGTCGAGCGTCTCGACCACATCGGCCACGGTTGCGCCGTCGGCGACATCGCGGTGCTCACCGTTCACGCGCACGATCATGCGTGCACTCCGGCGAAGCGTTGAGCGGCGAACGGCAGCGCGACCGGCTCAGGCGCCTCACCGGCCAGCTGCGCGGCGAGCAGGTCCGCCGTGATGGGCGCGAGCAGGATCCCGTTACGGTAGTGCCCGGTTGCCCAGAACAGCCCCTCGATCGCGCCGCGCCCGAGGGCCGGCGCGTTGTCCGGCGTCGCCGGGCGCAGGCCGGCATCGAAGTCCGTTAGCTCGAGCTCGCGCAGCCCCGGCAGCACCTCGTCGACCTCGCGCAGCAGCTCGAGCATCGCGCCGGCCGTCACGGTCTCGTCGAAGCCCTGCTCCTCGACGGTCGCGCCGAGCACGTAGCGTCCATCGCCGCGCGGCACGAGATAGGCGCCCTCCACCCG
>DASZZG010000163.1:0-5358 GCA_035543355.1 Solirubrobacteraceae bacterium
GCACCTGAGTGCGCTGCTTGGCGCACTCCGGGCAGCGCATACCGACCGAGATCGGCGTCATGCAGTCGGTGCAGATCGCGCGCCCGCAGTTTGAGCACGAGACGCCCGTTTCCCGGTTGGGGTGGCGGTAGCAGGTGGCCATCGCGTCGCCGGAAGCTAGCAACAGCCACCGGCCGCTACAGGTCCGTGACGATCACCGGCGCCTGGGTCGGCACGCGACTCCCGCCCTTGGGCTCGGAGGTCACGAGGATCTGGTGGACGCCCTTCACCGTGCCCGGGATCGCCACGGTCCCCGACCGCAGGACGAACAGCGCCTTCGTAGGCTCCGGCGGCCTTCGGGGTCGCTGCAGCCAGACTTGATAGACGCGATCGCCCCGTGGGCCCGGCAGGTTGCGAACGATCAGCGATGCCGTGTTTCCTGACAGGCGCACGCCGGCGGTCGTGCCGTTCAGCGACAGTGGTGACTCGACCCGCGCCGCGATGACACGCTCGGAGCGCCGTCCCGGGGCACCCCCGCCGCGCAGGGCATAGCCACCCAGCACGGCGCAGGCCAGCAGCGTGGCGACCCCCGCGAAGGCGACAGCCGGACGCAGCGCGAACAGCGGCAGCCACGAGCGTCGGCGTGGCGCCCGAACCACGTCCGCGTCCGCACCTGCGGCGCTCAGCAGCTCGGCCTCCGACCTGACCGTCGCCATGATTCGATCGCGCAACGCCGGCGCCGGCTCGCGTTGCGGCACGGCGATCGCCAGCGCATCCACCGCGGGGCGCAACGTCGCCAGCTCACGCTCGCAGCGCGAGCACTGCGCGAGGTGGCGCTCGAAACCGGCAAACTCGCCATCGTCGAGCGCACCAAGCAAATACCCGGGCACGCAGGCGCCCCAAAAGTCGTGATCGCTCTCCGGGACCGAGCCAGTCACGACGCCACCTCCACGGACTCGAGCTCCAAGCGCATCTTTTCCAGGCCCAGGCGCATCCGGCCCTTGACCGTCCCGATCGGCGCTTTGAGCATCTTCGCAATCTCGGAGTGAGTGAAGCCGCCGTAGTAGGCCAGCTCGATCACGCGGCGCTGCTCAAGGGGCAGTCCGTCGATGACGCCGCGCAGCTCGCGCGCCTCATCGCGCCGCAGCGCTTCGACATCTGTGCGCTCGCGTGCTTCGAAGCGCTCCTCGATCCCTTCGTCCGAGGCCCGGTGCCGGTCGTGCGGTACCGAGCGCCGCAGAGCGTCGATCGCACGGTTGTGAACGATGCCGAGGATCCAGGTGCGCAGGCTGCCACGGGTGGACTGGTAGAGGCCGCCGCTGCGCCAGATCGAGATGAACGCCTCCTGAGCCACGTCCTCGGCGACCGGGCGCGACCCACACATCCGGTAGGCGAGCGCGAACGCGGCGCCCCCGTGGCGCGCGTAGACGACCTCGAAAGCCGATGCATCGCCGCGTGCGACGAGTTGCATCAGCTCCTCGTCGGCCAGCATGTCGAGGCCCTCGGCCGAGGGCCGGTCGCTCTTGTGACGGGAGCCTAGTTGCATGGGCGCGGTAGTTCTGCGCGCGCCACGGCGGCCTGGATCAGCGTGCGTCAGCGAGTCTGATCCGACAGCAGCTTGCGCGCCTGCACGCCGATGTCGTCGAGCGTGCGCTCGGCGAGCCGGCGCAGGTTGTTCGCGTGCGCGTCGCGCTGATGGCGGCGGCGCATGCGCAGCAGCGCGAGTCCGGTGCCGGCGCCGGCGCCGATCACCACCGCCGCCACTGGTCGGGCCCAATTTCGCGGGTCGCGCATCGCGCCCAGCTCCCACGACTCGAGCTCGTCAGCCGCCAGCTCCGTCAGGTTGACGAGCGTCGACTCGAGCCGTTCGGCGAGCTCGGCGGGCGGATCGACAGGACGCAGGGCCTGGCGCAGCAGAGTCTCGAAATCGGGCTCGCGCGCGTCCATCAGCCTTCCTCCGGCAGCGCCACGATGCCCTCGAGCTGGCGGATCGCGCGATGGATCAGGACCTTGGTGGCACCGTCCGAGCGACCAAGCGCGCGTGCGATCTCGCGGTTGTCCATCCCCAATGCGAAGCGCATGATCAGCGCCTCCCTGCGATCGTCGGGCAGCTGGGAGACGCCGTCGAGCACGCGCCTGAGCTCCTCGCGTCCCTCGACGAGCGACTCGGTGGTGTGCGGTGTCGCAATGAACTGCGCGTGATCGTCGAGCGCTGACACCGGCTTGCGCGCGCGGTCACGGTAGTAGTTGGCCGCGAGGTTGTGGGCGATGCGGATGAGCCAGGGGCGCAGCGGGCGGCCGTCCGACTCGCGCTGGGCGCGCTCGAAGTGACGGTATGCCTGGAGGAAGGTCTGCTCCGTGAGGTCCTCGGCGTCGTGATGATTGCCGATGCGGTAGTACGAGTAGGAATAGACGTCGCGCAGGTGGTTGCGGTAGAGGTCGGAGAACTCGCTGTCCAGCTGCTTCTTCGGCTTGGTCTGATCCACATGAGCAGGCTACCCCGCCGTCGCCAGCGCCGCCGGTCGATCGTCTCTGTCCGCCTGCCGCCGCTCAAGCGGCACACGGGACGGCGCCTCGCCCCCAAGCCACTCCCACTGCAACTCGACGCAGGGCCAGATGCGCTCCGTGACGGCGCCCGCAAGATGCTTGGAGGCGTGCGCAACGCGCGGAAAGGTAACTGGGCGCCCGCAGCGGATCCGCACCTTGTGCGGACGAATGCGCCATCCCCGGCGGACCGCCTCGGTGCCGATGACTGCGATCGGGACGACGGGCGCGCCGCTTTCCAGCGCCAGCCGGCCCACCCCGCGCTTGGCGTTGCCCAGCGGACCCGGGCGCACGCGCGTGCCCTCGGGAAATATCAGCACGACGTCGCCGCGCTCGAGAATCGCCTTGGCGGTCTTGATCATCTCCTCGTCGGAGCGCCCGCGCTGCACGGGGAAGGCGCCGAGAGCGTTGAGCAGCCAACCCTGCAGGCGGTTGCGGAACAGCTCCTCCTTGGCTACGAAGTAGATCGGCCGGCGCAGCAGCGTGGCGATGACGAATGGATCGAGGAACGACCGGTGGTTCGCAGCGAGGATCAACGGACCCTCCTGCTGCACGTGCTCCCGGCCAATCCGCGACAGTCTGAAGTAGATATGGAAGAACGGCTGCAGGAGGCCGCGCACGATCCAGTAGAGAATCGGATTTGCTCCACGCTCGCGCGCACGCTGATGCAATTCGGCTTGACTCACGCTTGGACTACCCCCGCGGCGCTTGCACCGTTACAGTCTTGCAATGGCGATCAACCGCGCACGCACCGTCCGAGGGGCCCTCGCCGGCGCATTGGCCGCCTCGGGCTGGGCGGCCCAGCAGCCGCTTGACAAGCGCGCGTTCCGCTCGAGCTACGACGACCTCGAATTCCTCGGCAAGGCGGTCACGCGGTCGGAGGGGTGGCTGCCGGCGGGCGTCGCGTTGCACCTTTTCAACGGTGCCGTCTTCGGCGCCGTCTACGCCAACGCAGCCCCCAAGGTGCCGCTGCCGCGCTGGGCATGCGGACCGCTGGCGGCGCTTACCGAGCATGTCGGGCTGTGGCCCTTGACCACCGTTTCGGATCGGCTGCATCCCGCGCGCGATCAGCTCGAGCCGCTGGCCGGCAACCGTGCGGCCTTCTGGCAGGGCGCCTGGCGGCACCTGCTGTTCGGAGCGCTGCTCGGCGAGATCGAGCGGCGACTCAACCCGGAGCCGATCGAGCCCGAGGTCTCCTACGACGCAGTCGTCACGGTGAACGGGCACGGCTCGCTCGAGCACGCACTCTCCGCCGAGCACCCGTCCTAAGCCGGATCTCGTCTCAGCCGAACGACGCCCCGCGATCCGCGTGTGACCGGCCGAGTCTTGATCACGGGCTCCTCCGGCTTTGCCGGCAGGCATCTCGCCGCGTGGTGCCGCGCATCCGGCGACGATGTGATCGCCGCCTCGCGCTCGTCGTCTGCACCGCTCGACCTGCGCGACGCGGACGCGACCCGCGCCGCCGTGGCGGCCGCGGCGCCGGATGTCGTCTATCACCTCGCCGCGGCTGTCACCTCGGTCGGCGTCTCCTGGGACGACCCGCTGACGACCGTGCACGACAACACGCTGCTGACGCTGAACCTGCTCGAAGCGATTCGCGTCGAGGCCCCCGGCGCGCGCGTGATCTGCATCGGCAGCGGCGAGGTCTACGGGCCGCCGGCGCAGCTACCGGTCGACGAGCGCGCACCGCTGCGGCCCCAGAATCCGTATGCGTTATCGAAGGCCAACAGCGACTTGGCCGCCGGTTTCTACGCCGACGCCCACGGGCTCGAGATCGTGCGTACACGCTCCTTCAACCACGCCGGCCCGGGACAGGCGCCGACGTACGCGATCTCTTCGTTCGCGCGCCAGGTCGCCGTCGCGCTGGAGGCCGGCGAGAGCCCGGCGCGGGTCGTCACGGGCAACCCGGGGACGCGGCGCGACTTCACCGACGTGCGCGATGTCGTGCGCGCCTATCGGCTGCTCGCCGCCGAAGGAGTCGAGCCCGGCGTGTACAACGTTTGCTCGGGCCGTACCGCCTCCGCGAAAGAGCTGCTCGAGCTGCTCGGTGAGATCGCACAACACGAGATCGACCACGTTGTCGATCCGGCGCTGGTTCGCGCCCACGACGTAGCCGAGCTCCGCGGCTCCAATGAGCGCCTCGGCGCCGCGACCGGCTGGGCGCCCGAGATCGAGCTACACCAGACGCTGGCCGACACCGTCGCCTGGTGGAGAGAAGAGCTGGCGCGCGTAGACTCGCCCCCCGCGCCGGAGTAGCTCAGCTGGTAGAGCAGCGCTCTTGTAAAGCGCAGGTCGTCGGTTCGAGTCCGACCTCCGGCTTATGCGGCGAGTGCCCGAGCTGCTCGGCAAGCTCGGGGATCGACAGCCCGGCTCGAATCGGTTGTGGGTCTCGCTCAATTCCTTGGCGTGTCTGACCTCGTGACAACGTTTACTCGAGCAGCTCGAGCTCCTCCTCGGTCGCACCGATCGCCTCCAGCCCTTCCGCCCGGCTAAAGAAGGTGGCGCCCCAGACAAACTGCCCGTCCCTCAGTCGCCAGATGAACGTCATCTCGGTGGCGATGTCGATCCCGCTCGCCGTGCCGTGCCCGCTGATCCTGTTCGGAACGATCAGGTAGTCGCGCCACGCGCTGAAGCCCAGTGGCTCGATCTGGAAGTCCTCAATGACTTCCAGAATCTCCTCGAAGTAGCGGCGAACGCCCTCCTTGCCGCTGTAGGTCGTGGCTCCCACAAACGCCCCTCCGATCGCCGGATGCAGCTCCATGTCGTCGGAAATGACGGGCATGAGGGCCTCGAAGTCGCGCCGGTCAATCGCCGCTCGAGCCCGTTTGGTGATCT
>DASZZG010000164.1:0-11677 GCA_035543355.1 Solirubrobacteraceae bacterium
GCCGGCGCTCGACTCGGGCCGGCGCGATCGCCCCGGGCGTCCCGGCGAGCCGTCCAAAGGCCGCTGCGAGGCCATCGCGCAGGTCGTCCAACGTCCCACGGCGATCCGCGCGTGCCGCAACGGCACGATCGACGGCGACCGTCAGCGCTCGTGGAAGGCCGCGGCGCACACGGCCCAGAGGCGGCAGCGACTCGGTGTCGGTGAGCCGCGCGGGATGCGTTCCGGCCAGCGCCTCGTAGAGCACGACCCCGAGCGCGTACAGGTCGACCCGCTCGTCGAGGGCCTGCCCGGCGGCCTGCTCCGGTGCCATGTAGGCGCGCGTGCCCACGATGTCGCTGGTGCCGGTCAACGGCTCGGCGCCCGCGAGGCGAGCAACGCCGAAATCGGTCAACTTGGCGAGCTCGCCCTCGCGCGGCTGGTCGGGAATCATCACGTTGTGCGGCTTGACGTCGCGATGCACCACGCCGTTTGCGTGCGCGTGAGCAAGCGCATCACAGAGCGCGATGCCGATCGCCGCGATGTCGCGGTCCGACAGAGCGCCGTCGGCCTCGAGCTGGGCGAGCGTGCGACCGTCGATCAGCTCCGAGACGAGATAGTCCGCCGATCCGTCAGCGCCCGCTTCGTAGAGCGTGACGATGCCGGGGTGATTGAGTCGCGCCGCCGCGAGCGCCTCGCGCCGGGCACGCGGACCACCGGCGTGGGCGATCACCTTGACGGCGACCGCACGGTGAAGCCGTTCGTCGCGCGCGCGCCAGACGATGCCGAACCCGCCTGCGCCCAACCTTTCCTCGAGCCGATAGCGCCCGAGCACGAGTTCGCCGGGCGGTGGCGATTGGAGGTCGTCGAGTCGCCTTGCGCTGATCGTCGAGAAGGGCTTGGTGTCGCGCGTGCGCGTCCGCATCATCGCGAGCAACTTCCACGCCGCGGGAAGGCTCCCTGCCGCCGACGGCGAAAAGGTCACGCTGGAATCCCAGCCGAGCCGGGGTTCATACTGCAATCACCGCTTCCGCAAGGAGCAGCGTGTCGTTCTTTGACGAGGGAGACGAGCCTCGCCCAGCAGGGCCTAGCGCCGGCGAGCGCGCGCGCCGGATGTTTTCGCCAGGGGCGACGTCGGCGACGACCGCGGACCAACAGACCCTGCTGGTCCGCCGCTCGGTGGCAGGCGGACTCCTGCTTGTGGTGTTCATCCTGCTGATCGTCGGGATAAAGGGCTGCGTCGACTCGAACAAGCGGAGTTCGCTGCGGCACTACAACTCGAACGTCGCGAAGCTCGCTAGGCGATCCGACGCGCAGGGGCGGGCGCTGTTCGCGGCGCTCGGCGGAGGCGGCGGGGGAAAGCTGGACCAGGCAGTCTCCAGCGCGCGCGACGACGCCAAGTCGGTGCTCGACAAGGCGAGGAAGCTCGACGTCCCGAGCGAGATGAAGATGGCACAGCGCTACCTGCTCGACACGCTCACGCTGCGCAGCCAGGCGCTCGACAAGATCGCCCCCAAGATCGGCGACGCGCTGTCGCACAATCGCTCGACCGCGTCCAGCGCAATCGCATCGATCACGGGCCAGATGCAGCTCTTTCTGGCGTCCGACGTCATCTATTCCGTGGACGCGGCGCAGCTGATCAAACGGGCGCTCGACAAGTCGGGCGTCCACGGCTTGACCGTCCCCCAGAGCCATTACCTCGCCGCCCCGCTGGTGTGGCTCAACGCGCAGACGGTCGCCGACAAGCTCGGGAGTGCGGGCGCAAACACGCCGACGCCGAAGCGCGGCAAGCCGGCGCCCGGCACCCACGGCCACTCGCTCGACTCGATCAGCATCGGCTCGCAGCAGCTCACTTCGTCCGGTAACCGCGTGCCCGTGTCGGCGAATCCTGCGGTCAAGGTCAAGATCACCAACGGCGGCTCCAATGACGAGACCGCGGTACTCGTCAAGGTCACGATCAGCGGCCAGGGGTTCAGCCCGATCACCGCGCAGAAGCTCGTCGCCAAGACCAAAGCCGGCCAATCGCTGACGGTCACGATCCCGCTGCCCCAGGCGCCGCCGGTCGGCCGCTCGGGCAAGATCAAGGCGGAGGTCGCGGGGGTACCAGGGGAGAAGAACCTGGCGAACAACTCGCAGACCTTCCCCGTCACCTTCACGCGCTGAGAGCGCGTGCGACCCGCCGCCGAGCAGGGCGGCCCCTATCCTTTCGCCGATGAACGGACTCGGATCGACCCAAGGCATCGTGGCGCTCGTCGGCGCAGGGCTGGGGCTGGTGGCGCTGATCGGCTGCGGCGTGTTGGCGCTGCGCCTGAGCCGGATCACAGCGGCACAGCGTGCGGTTCTCGGCGAACACGGCGAGCGCGACCTGGTCACCCACGCCGCCTCGTTGCAGAGCGAGGTCGGCTCGCTGAACGAATTCGTCACCGACGTCGCCCAGCGGCTCGATGGGCGCATGGCAGTCGCCGAGCAGCGCCTGGACGGAGCGATCACGTTCCGCGCGCTGCTGCGCTACGACGCGATGGGCGAGATGTCCGGCCGCCAGTCGACGTCGATCGCGCTGCTCGACGCTTCACACTCGGGCGTGGTGCTGTCGTCGATTCACCACCGCGACCAGGCGCGGCTGTACGCCAAGCAGGTGCGTGCCGGAAAGGGCGAGCTCGAGCTGTCGCCCGAGGAAGCCGAAGCCGTGCGCCTGGCGCTGGCGGACGCCGGCCCAGGGTAACGTGCGGGTCGGCTACCTCGGCCCGGAGGGTACGTTCTCGCACGAAGCGCTGATGGTCGCGGGCCCTTCGAACGCGGACTGGGAGACGGTCGCCCTGCCGACCGTCTACGACACGGTCATGGCCGTCCACGAGGGCACGGTGCAGCGCGCGCTCGTGCCGATCGAGAACTCGCTCGAGGGCTCGGTTAACGCGACCCTCGACGCACTGGCCGTGGAGACGCAGGACGTCACAATCGTCGGCGAGCTGGTCCACCCGATCCGCCACTGCCTGATCGCGCGTCGCGAACTGCCGCTGGAGGCGATCGAGACAGTCGTCTCACACCCGCAGGCAAACGCGCAATGCGCCCGTTTCATCCGTACCCGCCTGCCCGAGGCCACGGTCGTCGCCGTCTCCTCGACCGCGGACGCTGTGCGCCTGGTATCTGAGCGCGACGAGCCGTGGGCGGCGCTGGGCAACATACTTTCCGCGGAGATCTACGGCTGCGAGATATTGCGCTCGGGCGTCGAGGACGTGGCCGAGAACGAGACCCGTTTCGTCTGGCTGGCGCGCGACGGCGATCGGCCGTCGAGCCACGGGCCATGGAAGACGTCACTCGTCTTCTGGGGTGTCGGCGCGGACGCCCCGGGCTGGCTGGTCCGCTGCCTATCGGAGTTCGCCTTCCGCGGTGTCAACATGACCAAGATCGAGTCGCGGCCTCGCAAGCAGGGACTCGGTCGTTACATGTTCTTCGTCGATGTCGAGGGCCACGACTCCGACGAGGCGGTGGCTGAAGCGGTGCAGGCGCTGCACGTGCATACCGACGAGTGCCGCGTGCTCGGCTCGTACCCTGCAGCGTAACCGCTTCGCTCGCGTACACTTCGCCGCCGCGATGGCAGTGTCCGTACAACCACCGCTAGAAGGGTCCGCGCCGCCCGATGGGCACCAGCGGCGCGGGCGAGCCTCCGGTCGGGTGCTGGTTCTCAACGCGACGTACGAGCCGATCAACGTCTGCACGGTGCGCCGCGCCGTCGTTCTGCTGCTCAAGCAACGCGCAGAGGTGGTCGAGCAGATGAACTGGCAGCTGCGAGCCGAGACGCTAACGCTGCCGCGCCCACTTGTGATCCGGCTCGTTTCCTACGTGCGCGTGCCACGCGACAGGCAGCGGCGCAAGATCACCCGCCGCGCCGTCTTCGCGCGCGATCTCTGGACCTGCCAGTACTGCGGCTCGCGGTCCAACCTGACGGTCGACCACGTGATCCCTCGCTGCCGGGGAGGAGCCTCGACGTGGGAGAACATCGTCGCGTCGTGCGCGCCCTGCAACCGCCGCAAGGGGGACCGCCACCCGCGCGACGTCGGCATGCACCCGCGACGGGCTCCGCACGTGCCGAGCCCGCACGTCTTCATTCGGGTCGCCTCGCCGACGATCCCGGCAGCATGGCGGCAGTACCTGCCCGAGGCAGCCTGAGCACCGCGACCAACTACTTCGCCTACGGCGCCAACATGGCGCCGAGTGTGATGGCGGCGTGGTGCCCGAACCACGTCTGCCTAGGGGCGGCAAGGCTGGGCGGGTACGAGCTGGCGTTCTTGCGCCGCTCCGTGCGCTGGGACGCCGGGGCGGCCGACATCGTGCCCAGCCCCGGGGCGAGCGTTTGGGGAGTGCTCTACGAGCTCTCCGGCGACGACCTCGCGGCGCTCGACGCCAAGGAGTCGAGCGGCAAGGGCTACCGGCGGATCGACGTGCGGATCGAGCTGCTCGACGGGTCGGAGCGGACGGCCGCGTGCTACGAGGTGATCGAGAAGGCCGAGCGTGAGCTGCGTCCTCGCCCCGAGTACCTGGCTCTGCTGGTCAAAGGAGCGCGTGCGCGAGGTCTGCCGGCGCCCTGGATCGCCTTCCTCGAGGGTCTCGGGGAACGCTTCGGGCTCCCAGGACGCGCGTAGGGGCGCCCTGGCCGGGGCGCCCCTACGGCATTTCAACTGCGTCACTGGCTAAGTCGGCGGCGGCTTGAGCTCGGCCGGAGGGACCAACCCGGCGCCGTCCCGACGGTGTCGCGGTGGGTATTCCGCTACCGGCGGCCAGCTAACCAACTAGCGGCCGGACACCTCCAGGGTCCCGCGATAACTGTCACTCAAAGTCGGACCACCTCCTTCCTCTGGTCGCGGCAATGTAGCGCACCACGACGACGAGGTCAGCCGATAGCGTCGCCGGACTCCGCGTCCGCCTCTTCGGCGTCGGCCTCGGGGCTCGCGTCGGCGTCGTCTTCGCTCACCGGCGCGGCTGTTTCCGCATCCGTCTCGACGACCAGCGCGACTGCCGAGACGCGGTCGTCGTCGCGCATGTTCATCAGCTTGACGCCCTGGGACGCGCGCCCGTAGCAGCTGATCCCACGCACCGAGATGCGCTGGACCATGCCCTGCTCGGAGATGAAGACCAGCTCCTCGTGCTCGCGCACCACCAGCGCCCCGGCGAGCGAGCCCTTGCGGTCGGTCAGGGCGATCGTCTTGACGCCCATCGTGCCGCGGCCCTTGACCGGATAGTCGGCGATCAGGGTGCGCTTGCCATAGCCGTTCTCGGTAACCACGAGCAGCTCCTGATCGTCGCGCGCGACGTCCATCGCCAGCACCGCGTTGCCCTTCTGCGACACGTTCATGCCGCGCACGCCGGAGGTGTCGCGGCCCATCGCGCGGGCCTTGGACTCGTGGAAGCGTGACGCCTTGCCCGAGCGCGAGACCATGATGATGTCGTCATCGCCGCCGGTGCGGCGGACGGCGACCAGCTCGTCGTCGTCGCGAATGTTGATCGCGATGATGCCGTCGGCCTTGATCGGCGTGTTGTAGGCGAGAAACTCGGTCTTCTTGATCTGACCGCGGCGGGTCGCGAAGACGAGGTACTTGCCCTCGGTGAAGTCGCGCGTCGACAGGACGGACTGCACGCGCTCACCCTCGCGCAGCGGCAGCACGTTGACGAGCGCGCGACCCTTGGCGGTCCGCGACGCCTCGGGCAACTCGTAGACCTTCTGGCGGTAGACCTTGCCGCGGTTGGTGAAGAAGAGCAGGTAGTCGTGCGTCGAACAGACGAAGAGGTGCTCGGTGTAGTCCTCGTCCTTCATCCCCATCCCCGCTACCCCACGGCCGCCGCGGTGCTGCTGCCGGTAGGTCGCCAGCGGCAACGACTTGATGTAGCCGGAGCGCGTGATCGCGATCACCATCTGCTGGTCGGCGATCAGGTCCTCGACGTCGAGGTCGTCCTCGGAGTGCGTGATCTCTGTGCGGCGCTCGTCGCCGTAGGCCTCGCGCACCTCGACCAACTCCTCGCGGATCAGCGCGAGCACCCGGCTCTCGTCGCCGAGGATCTCCCTCAGCTCGCGGATGCGCTCGACGAGGTCCGCGTGGTTCTGCTTGATCTTGTCGGCCTCGAGCGCGGTCAGCCGCTGCAGGCGCAGATCGAGGATCGCCTGGGCCTGCTCGCGCGAGAGCTCGAAGTTCGCCACCAGCCCGTCGCGCGCCGCGTCCGGGTCCTTCGATCCGCGGATCAGCTCGATCACCGCATCGAGGTTGTCGAGCGCGATCAGCAGCCCCTCGAGAATGTGGGCGCGGCGCTCCGCGTCGCGCAGCTCGTGCTTGGTGCGGCGCACGATCACTTCGCGCTGATGGACGACGTAGTGGTGGACGATCTCGCGCAGGCCGAGCGTGCGCGGCACGTTGTCGACCAGAGCGACCATGTTGACGCCGAAGGTCGTCTGCATCTGCGTGTGCTTGTAGAGCTTGTTGAGCGCGACCTTCGGGATCGCGTCGCGCTTGAGCTCGATCACGATCCTGATGCCGGACTTGTCGGACTCGTCGCGCAGGTCAGAGATCTCGGAGACCTTCTTGTCGTTGACCACCTCGGCGATCTTCTTGATCAATCCCGAGCCGTCGTTGCGCCCGTCGCCCTTGTAGACCTGGTAGGGCATCTCGGTGACGATGATCGCCTCCTTGCCCTGGCGCAGCGGCTCGATGTGGGCGCGGGCGCGGATCACGACACGTCCCCGCCCGGTCTCGTACGCGTCCTTGATCCCCTGACGCCCGACGATGATCCCGCCGGTCGGGAAGTCGGGGCCCTTGACGTGGCGCATCAGCCCGATCGTGTCGATGTCGGGGTTGTCGACGTACGCGACGACGGCGTCGATCGACTCGCGCAGGTTGTGCGGCGGGATGTTGGTGGCCATCCCGACGGCGATCCCGGACGATCCGTTGACCAGCAGGTTCGGGAAGCGCGCCGGCAGGATCGCGGGCTCGAGCCGCGAGCCGTCGTAGTTGGGGCCGAACTCGACGGTGTCGGCGTCGATATCGCGCAGCAGCTCGGTCGCGATCCTGGCGAGGCGCGCCTCGGTGTAGCGCATCGCGGCGGCGGGGTCGTTGTCGATCGAGCCGAAGTTCCCCTGTCCGTCCACCAGCGGGTAGCGCTGCGCGAAGCCCTGCGCGAGCCGCACCAACGTGTCGTAGATCGCTGCGTCGCCGTGCGGGTGAAACTGCCCCATCACCTCGCCCACGACACGCGCGCACTTGCGATAGGGACGGTTCGGCTGCAGGCCCGCCTCGTGCATCGCGTAGAGCACTCGGCGATGCACGGGCTTGAGCCCGTCCCGGACGTCGGGGAGCGCGCGCCCGACGATCACGCTCATCGCGTAATCGAGGTAGGACGACCGCATCTCCTCCTCGAGGTAGCGCGGCTCGATGTTGCCGCCGCTCAGTTGTTCGACGCCGGCCATTAGCGCGTTCTCCGTTCAAGCTGGTGGTGGATCAGGAGACCGCTTCGCTCTGGGCCCTCCCGGCTCCGCTTCGCGGGGTACTGCGGAGCGCTCGCTCCGCCGGTCGGGCAATCACATAAATGAGGGCCGTTACACATCGAGGTTCGCCACGTCTCTTGCGTAGCGCTCGATGAATTCCCGGCGTGGCTCGACCTTGTCGCCCATCAGCATGCTGAAGATCTCGTCGGCGGCGCTGGCGTCCTCGATCGTCACCTGTTGCAGCGTGCGCTTGGCGGCGTCCATCGTGGTGTCGAAGAGCTGGTCGGGGTTCATCTCGCCCAGCCCCTTGAAGCGCTGCATCGACACGCCCTCCTTGGCGACCTCGAGCACGGCGCCGCGAAGCTCCTCGAACGACAGCGCTCGCTCGTGGCGCTTGCCGAAGGCGACGCTGAACGGCGGCGTGCCGGCGAGCGCGCGCAATTCGCGGTGCACGGCGACGAACGAGCGGTACTCGGAGCTGGTGAACAGGTCGCGCGGCAGCTTGACCGTCGCGGCAGACCCGGTCGTGCGCTCGACCGCGCGGACGATCAGCTCGACGGGATCCTGGTCGACCAATTCGAGCTCGTAGGCCTCGCCCTCAGGCGTCGGCTTGCCCAGCAGTTCGACGACCGCCTCGGCGTCGGTGAGACCCTCGTCGAGGATCGACGAGTTCTCGAGAAAGACGACCTGCTCGTGGCCGAAGCGCGCCCGCAGCGCCGACGCCCAGCCTTCGTACGGCTTAAGTTGGCGCACGAAGCGCTGCCAGCGAGCCCCCGTGAGCTTGAACTGCGACCCGACGCGGTCGAAGACCTCGATCTTCTCGAGCTTGTCGCGCAGCAGGAATTCCTCCAGCTCCAACTCGGTCTCGATGTAGAGCTCCTTGTTGGACGCCTTGACCTTGTAGAGCGGGGCCTTCGCGAGATAGATGTAGCCCTGCTCGATCAGCGTCGGCATCTCGCGGAAGAGGAACGTCAGGACGAGCGTGCGGATGTGAGCGCCGTCGACGTCGGCGTCGCACATCACCACGACCTTGTGGTAGCGCAGCTTCTCGAGGTCGAACTCTTCGCGGATGCCGGTCCCGATCGCTGTGATCAGCGCCTGGATCTCGATGTTCGAGAGCACCTTGTCGATGCGGTTCTTCTCGGCGTTGATGATCTTGCCCCGCAGCGGCAAGACCGCTTGGGTGTTGCGGTCGCGGCCCTGCTTCGCGGAGCCGCCCGCGGAGTCCCCCTCGACGACGAACAGCTCGGCGAGCGCCGGATCGCGCACCGAGCAGTCGGCGAGCTTGCCGGGAAGGGCGGAGTTCTCGAGCGCCGACTTGCGGCGGGTGAGGTCGCGCGCCTTGCGGGCGGCCTCACGCGCCCGCTGCGCCTGGACGGCCTTGATGATGATCTGGCGCGCGTCGGTCGGGTTCTCCTCGAGAAACTCCGACAGCCCCTTGTTCACGGCCGCCTGCACGAAACCCTCGACTGGCGGGTTGCCCAGCTTCGTCTTCGTCTGGCCCTCAAACTGGGGATCGGGGACCTTGACCGAGATGATCGCCGTCAGGCCCTCGCGCGCGTCCTCGCCGCTGAGGTTGTCCTCCTTCTCCTTCAGCAGGCCCTTCTCACGCGCGTAGGCGTTGAGCGTGCGCGTCAGCGCGGAGCGGAACCCGGATAGGTGCGAGCCGCCTTCGTGGGTGTTGATGTTGTTGGCGAACGCCAACAGCGACTCCTGATACGACGAGTTCCATTGCATCGCGACCTCGACCTCGCCGACGTCGCTCGAGTCCTCGAGGTAGGCGATCTTGCGGTGCAGCGGGTCGCGCGTTCCCTGCGAGTGCAGGTACTTGACGAAATCACGAATGCCGCCGTCGTATTTGAAGCTCGACCGCGATCCGCCGCCGCGCTCGTCGACGAACTCGATCTTCAGCCCGCGGGTGAGAAACGCCATCTCGCGAAAGCGCTGTTCGAGCACCGCGGGGTCGTAGTCGATCGACTCGAAGATGTCGAGGTCGGGCATGAAGCTGACGCGGGTGCCGCGACGGTCGCTCTTGGGGCCGCGCGCGAGCTCGCCCTGCGGCTTGCCGCGCGAGTAGGTCTGCGTCCATTCGTGCCCGTCACGCCAGATCGTCAGCTCGAGCAGCTCGGCAAGCGCGTTGACGACGGATACGCCGACCCCGTGAAGGCCGCCCGAGACCTTGTAGCCGCCGCCGTCGCCGAACTTGCCGCCGGCGTGCAGCGTGGTCAGCACGACCTCCGCCGCGGGGCGCTGCTCCTGCTCGTGCAGCGCGACGGGAATGCCGCGTCCGTTGTCGGTGACCGTCACGACGCCGGCGGGCGAGATCACTATCTCGACCTCGTCGCACTCGCCCGCGAGCGCCTCGTCGACGGAGTTGTCGACGACCTCGTAGATCAGATGGTGCAGCCCGCGCGGGCCCGTCGAGCCGATGTACATCCCGGGCCGCTTGCGGACCGCTTCGAGCCCTTCGAGCACCGTGATATCGGCCGCGTCATAGCCCTCGGACCCGCCCTTTCGGGAGGCTTTCTTGTTATTGCTTGAATCGTTCGCCAAGGGTCGCTCCGTTACATGCGACGCCCCGACGCCGGAGGCCTGAATGGCCGGGTCGGGGCGAGTACGTCTGGTATACAGAAGAATAGCACAATTGGGTCCCCGGCCGGGCCCTTAGACGGTGACGAAATACCTGCAAATTGGCTATATTTATGACCTCCCGGCGGCGCTGGTCAGCCATCCCGCGGCGGTGGCAGGGCGACACACCTCAACGCCCTCAATTCGACCCCGTCGACGCCTGCGTTCAAGCGCGTCAAAAGACGTGGCCCGAGCAGCTGCAGCTCATGCGCCCAGACCGCCGAATGGCATCCCACCGTGAGGACGCCGTCGCGCACGCCGGTCGGCTGGGACTCGCGCGCGATCGCCTCTCCGACGACCTCCGGCCAAGCTCGTTGAAGGGCGGCCAGCGGGCCCGCCGGAGCGAGCATGTCGCTCAGCTGCGACGCCGCCTCGGCCAGCGACCGTGGGGCGCGCCGTCTCATCGACCGCTCACGCGGCGACCGCCTCGGCCAGCACGGCTCCGGCGGTCACTGCCAGCCGCGTAACGTCGTCGTGGTCCGCGCCGGGCACCTGCCCCGCGTCCGTGCTGGTGATTACGGTCTGGCCGGACTCGCGCACCAGCGCCACGAGCCGTTCGCGCCGCTCGCGGTCGAGCTCGCTCATCACGTCGTCCAGCAACAGCAACGGCGGGCGGTCGCGGGCCTCGGCGAGCGCCTCGCGCTCGGCCAGCAGCAGCGCGAGCAGGGCGAGACGCTGCTGGCCCTGGGAGCCGTAGCCCCGCAACTCGCGACCATCGCGGCGCAACGCCAGCTCGTCGCGATGGGGCCCGTGCCCGGTGAAGCCGCGCTCGAGATCGCCCGCCGTCCGCTCGGCGAGCTCGCCGGCCAGCTCCTCGGCGCTGGCCACGCGCGAGCGTGGGCGGTAGAGCAGGTGGATCTCGCCCTCGAGTCCGAGCTCGGCGGCGATCCGAACGAATCGTGGCGCCAACTCAGCCACGGCGGACCGGCGGTCATTCATCAGCTCGATTCCGTGACGGGCGAGCTCGCCGTCCCAAGCGGCGAGCGACTCCGCTGAGGCCCTGTGATTGCGCACCCGCACAAGCAGTGCGTTGCGCTGCGCGAGCGCCGTTCCGTAGGCACGGCGGGTGCGCATGCGCGCCGGCCAAAACGCCCCCACGACGCGATCGAGGTGCACCCGCCGCAGGGCGGGGGTGCCCTTGACCAGCTCCAGCCGATCGGGCTCGAAGACGCTGACGAACGGGGCTTCGCCGGCGCACACCATTCGCTGCACGGCGACTCCGTCGACCCGCATCCGCTTGGGTTCTCCGGGCCGCAACGCAACGCTGAGCTCGTGCTCACCATCGTCGGCCAGCGCCGTCAGCTCCACTCGCATCAGCTCTGCGCCGAAGCGCACGAGCCGGCGTTCGTTGACCGTACGCGGCGAGCGAGCCGTGGCTCCGACGCACACCGCTTCGAGCAGATTCGTCTTGCCCGCGCCGTTGCGCCCGGTCACTACCGTGAGGCCCGGCCCCAGCTTGATGTCCGCGCGCTCATAGCTGCGGAAATCGCGCAGGCGCACGCGCGTAATGACCATCAGACGTTCAGGCGTATGGGCATGATCAGGTAGAGGAAGCCGCTGCCGTCGCTGGCCTCGAGCAGGCCTGGACGCAGCGGCGAGATCAGC
>DASZZG010000165.1:0-6919 GCA_035543355.1 Solirubrobacteraceae bacterium
GAGCCGGAACGGCAGCTTGATGAACGTGTTGAGGTCGCCCTTTGACGCGACCGGGCTGATCTCCAGTGCCACGCTGCCGGACCCTATATGCCCACCACCTACGACGTCTTCGCCAAGGTACGAGACCACGAGCGCAGCGAGCTGCTGCGCGCGGCTCGGGACGCCGACATCCTGCCCTACTTCCGCCCGCTCGAGTCGGCGGCGGGCCCGGTGGTGACGATGGAAGGCGCCGAGCGGATCATGCTCGGCTCCAACAACTACCTCGGGCTGACGGGCGACGAGCGCGTCAAGGACGCCGCCCGCGACGCGCTCGAGCGCTACGGCACGGGCCTCACCGGCTCGCGCCTGCTCAACGGAACGCTCGGGCTGCACCTCGAGCTCGAGCAGGAGCTGGCCGAGTGGATGGGCACCGAGGACGCGATCGTCTACACGACCGGCCAGCAGGCCAACCTCGGCGCCCTGGGGACGCTGCTCGGACCGGGAGACACCGTGATCGCCGACTCCGGCGACCACGCCTCGATCCTCGACGGCTGCATTCTCTCGCGCGCGAAGCTGCGCCCCTTCCGCCATAGCCGCCTGGAGAAGCTCGAGCGCGCGCTCGAACGCGCTGCCGGCGACGGCGGCGGAGTGCTCGTGGTCGTCGACGGGGTCTTCTCGATGGAGGGCGACGTCGCCCCGCTGCCGCAGATCGCGGAGCTCTGCCGGCGCGCGGGCGCCCGGCTGATGGTCGACGAGGCCCACGCCTGCGGCGTGCTCGGGGCGCGCGGCGCCGGCACCTGTGAGCTGCTCGACATCGAGGGCGCAGTCGACCTGCGCATGGGCACGTTCTCGAAGTCGCTCGCGTCCTGCGGTGGTTTCATCGCCGGCCCGAGCGATGTCGTCGACTTCCTGCGCATCCAGTCGCGCTCGTTCCTCTTCACCGCCGCCGCCGTGCCGGCCGCTGTCGGCGCGGCGCTTGCCGCGCTGCGCATCTGCCGCTCCGACGAGGGTCCGCAGCTGTTCTCACGCGTGCTCGACAACGCGAGCTACCTGCACGATGGCCTGAGCGCGCTCGGCTTCAACGTGATCGCACCGACGACGCTGCCTGCGGCGCCAGGCGATGCGGGAGCCGGCAGAACGATCGTCACGCCAATCGTGCCGGTGATCGTCGGCGACGACTGGAAGGCGGCACTGCTGTGGCGGGCGCTGTATGACGCAGGCGTATACGTCAACGTCGCGCTTCATCCCGCGGTCCCCCCGGCGGGGGCGCTGCTGCGCACGAGCGTGATGGCGACACACGATCGAGCTGTGATCGACCGGGCGCTCGACACCTTCGCGCGCGTCAAGCGCGAGTTCGAGAGCGAGCACGGACCGCTGCCGGCCGCGCTCGCGCACTGAAGGCTTCGAACAGACGTCCACGCGCCCAGCGCGTGGACGGCAGTTGTGAAGAAAAAGAACGCTCAGAGCGAACGCTTCGGTCACGACTGGGTTGACCGCGGCGGCGCTCTTGGCGTACCTTTGCGCCTCGGCGAACACGCGAGTGCCGCCGGAGGCGAGGGGTCTCGAAGTGGGTCAAGACTCACCCGTCGGCCGTATGCCGAGAGGGTGATGATGGTGCCTGGAAGGCTGTCTCCGGCGGCGGGCGGGTGCACGCCATTTACTGGACACAGCGAACGGTCCGCGTGCGCGGACCAGGGAGGCTCGATGACACTGACCGCCACGGTCGCCCTTCCCAGGCCCACTCAGGTGGCTTCACCGCAGCATCTGCGAGCGCTCGAACGCGCGAACCGCGTGCGCCTCGCCAGAGCAGAGCTCAAACGTCGAATCGCCGCCGGCGGTCTCGCCGCCGCAGACGTGATCCTGTCTCTGCCGTGGGAGGCGGAGGGCATGGAGGTCTCGGAGCTGCTGCTCAGCCAGCGACGTTGGGGAGCGGCGCGTTGCCGCAAGCTGCTCTCAGCGATCCCGATCACGGAGAACAAGACGCTCGGGTCGATGACCGAGCGTCAGCGACTGGCGCTCGTCGGCCGCCTCACCGGCTGCGCCGTTTCGGACGCGATCAGCGCGCGCTGGGCCCAGCCCTCGATGGGCTAGACAGGTGGCGCGGGGGCCGGCAGGAAGCCCGGCCCCCGCGTCGCGAGCTCGACGATGTGGCCATCCGGATCGCGCAGGTAGAGCGAGCGGAAGACGCCGCGGTCGAGCACCTCTGTGCACTGCACACCGCGGCTGCGCAGATAGTCGCGCCAGGCGAGCTGCTCCTCGGCGGACTCAACGATGAATGCGAGATGGTGCGTCGACCCCGTGCCCACCACTCCGGCCGGCAGCTGGGGGTACTCGAGGAAGGACACGATCGTGCCCGGCGACCCGCCGGCGTCGCCGAAGTAGAAGTGGCGCGCGTCGGGGTCGTCCTCGTTGGCCGCCTGGTGGACGAGCGCGAGGCCGAGCACGTCGCGGTAGAAGGCCGCGGTGCGTTCGAGATTCGAGCTGATCAGCGTGACGTGATGCAGCCCGGTGAGCTGCATCCGTCGTGGCGATGGTGGGGAGGGCGGCGCGCTCAAGTCAGTAGCCCATCTAGTAGCTGAGGTTGATCGGGATCGGGCTGGTGCCCGCGAAGATGAAGAACCAGACGGTGAAGCCGACAACCGCCACCCCGGCGCTCAGCACGAGCACCGTCTCGAGCGCGAAGTTCCCCGTGTCATCGAGCCCGCGCGCGACGCGGCTTCGCCGGTAGACGTTGCTGAGGCGCGCGAGCAGCACGACCATCGCCGCGATCGATCCGATCACGCCGAAGATCATCGCGCCGATCGCCGCTCCCAGCGAACGCGTCGCGCCCTCGATCTGGGAGCCGATCCACAGCCAGGCCAGCGGCACGCCGATCCACAACACGAGCGATCCGAGGAACATGATCAGCAGCAGCGTCAGGGCACTGGACCCCAGGCGGATGAGGTCGCGCATGGGGCGCAAGAATACGCGCGCGGGTCAACGCGCGCCGAGCGCGCCAGAGCGGCGCTTGTAGGCGTGACGCAAACGCCAGAACGTCACTCCGAAGACCGCGACCGCGGGCGCCACGACGAGAACCCAGGGCGCTCGCGCGAAGAAGAACGCCCCGGCGACGACGACCGCGGCCGCCCCCGCCAGCACCGCCGTGTGTGAGCGGTAGCCGGCGAAGTGCTCGCGGATCGAGATCTCGAGCCCCGCCAGCGAACCGACGGCGGCGGCGCCGGCGAGCATGATCCCGCCGCGGTTGCCGCCGACGACGAACCCGCCGATGCCGAGGCCGAGCGCGATCAGGACGCACAGCTCGACGAGCGGGAAGGGATGCCATGGCGCGGGCGGCACGGCATCGCGCCGGGCACGGCCGCCGCTCGCGCGACGACGCGCCACGGCTTGGCGCGGCGCGTCGTCGCCTTCGCGGGCGGCAATTGCCTCGCGGCGCTCCTCGGCGGTCAGCGCCGAGCGTTTGCGACTACGGCGACCCATGCGAATTGACCACTCCGTGCGGCGCGCTGAAGTTGACGGGAAGACCGCGGCGACCGCCGCGGCCGGTGGCTAATGGACAGCCCGAGGAGATCTTGACGCGCCACCAGCCCATCAGCATGCCGATGACGCCGAACCGGGGACGAACGTGCCACGAGCGACAGCCGGTCAGGCCGAGGTGGGCGTTGGTGACGCGCACCCACTTGTAGCGCGCCGGCTCGAGCAGCATGCACTCGATCAGTGCACGCGCCTGAGCCTCCTCCTCGGCGCGCTCGCCGAGCGCGACGCGGACGGCGTGCAGGCGCTCCGCGAGGTCGTCGCGAAGCTGCTCCAGCTCGCCCAGGGAGAGCACGCGCGGGCCCCCGCGAGAGCCGACCGTCCAGTCGATCCCGCTGCGCGGATAGGCGGCGACAAAGGCCGCGGCAAGCTCCTGCTCGAGCTTCGCTATCTGCTCGCGCAGCGAGCGCCTTGCCGCACGCTCGTCGATCTCGACGGGCAGGCTGGCGGGGGAAACCTGACGGACCGTTCCCGCCGGATGCGAGTGCTCGAGTAGTTCCACCATCCGCAGCCTCCTCAGAGAAATTCGAGTCTAGCAGCGGCCCGGGCGGCAGGGGGCCGCCCGGCGCAAATTCAGCTCGTGCGCAGTTCACCCGCGTCGAGCACCGTCGCACACGCCCACAGCGCCTCCTCGACATGGATCGCCGGGACGCCCGCCACCTGGAGCGAGAACAGGACCATTCGACGAGTGCGGTCGGTCACGCCGTGGCCCGGCGCGAGCTCGCCGAACAGAACCGCCAGCGGCGAGCGCTCGTCGGCGACGACCATCCGCCCCGACGGCAGCGGTGGCGCCTGCTCCTGGCGGCCCAGCCGCTCGCCCGGGGCGGCCAGGCGGATCGAGAGGTCACCATCGACCGCGTCTGCGTCGAACGCCCAGATCGGCACCCCCGTCTCGACCAGCGCGATCGTCAAGGCGTCGTCGAGCAGATTGCGTGAGCGAAATGCGCCGTCGAGCAGCCGCTTGACCGCTGTGGCCTCGACCGGCGTGCGCTCGGCGTCGGGGTCGAGCCCGACCTGGCGATAGAAGACGCGGTAGGCCTGGGGGACCGCGTCCTGGCGCATCGCGATCGCCTGCGCGCCGCGAAAACGGTCGGACAGCAGGCGCAGTTGAAGCTTGACCTCTTCAGGCGTCCGCCCGGATCCGACCGCCACCTCGGCGAACACCAGCGTCAGCTCGGGGAACTCCTCGCACACATCCGCCGCGACGGACCCCGAGCGCAGCTCCAGCGCGTCGGCCTCGCCCATCACGGCGTCCGTGTGCGGGGCGTCCGCGTGCGGCGCGCCCGCTGCGCGCTGGCGGTGGCCAGGGCGCGAACGTCCGCGGCCAGATTGCGTGCAGCGTCGCTGCCGAGCCGCGTGCGCATCGCCGTCCCGCCCGGGTAGGTATAGGTGACGGTTGGGCAGCCCGAGATTCCGTAGAGATTCGCCACAGCGCCGTCGCGATCGTAACCCACCGGGAACGTCCAGCCGTGACTGCGGATCAGGCGGCGCAGGTCCCCGCGACCGCCGCGCGAGAAGACCGCGGCGAAGCGCACGCCGGTGCGCGAGCGCTGGAGCGACTGCATCTCGTCGAGCACCCGGTAGCAGCCGGGCGCGCCGGTGAAGGCGAAGGCCAGCACGAGCGGCGCGGTCGTCTCGACGCACGAGTTGAGCACGTCGGGGCGGCGCACGGAGCAGGCGGGCACGCGGCCGATCGCGCCCTGCCCGGGCCGTTGGGCGACGTTGGCGTCCCCGCCGAGGTTCGACAGCGCCAGCGGCATCGCGAACGCCGGCAGCGCGGCCCCTGGCTGAAGCCCGCGTGACCCCGTGCCGTGCGTGCGCAGCGTGTTGACCGAGATGTAGCCGACGGCGATCACGAACACGACCCCTACGAGCCAGCCGTAGCGGCTGGCTCGTGCGGGCGGAGCCGGCGGGGGCACTTCCGCAACCGAGCTCCGGGTCGGCTCGGCATCGGCTCCCGCACTCCGGTCCGCTTGGTCGTCTGGAAAGCCCAGCGGCCCCTCCGCGGGAGTGACGGGCTCGTCGCTCACGCCGGGGCTCGACGGATCCGCGGCAGGCCCCGACGCAGCCGGCGCAGCGCGCTCGCGGGCAGCGTCAGCAACTCGCCGCGTTCGGCGAGCACGAGCACCGCTGGGAGCACGAGCATCACGCCGGCGAGCGACACGATCAGGTCGACCACCGCGACCGCGCCGAAGTCGCGCAGCATGTTGATCGGCGAGACGATCAGCACTGCGAAGCCCGCGATCGCGGTCACGCCGGAGGCGAGCACGGCGGCTCCGGTGGAGCGGTAGGTATCGGACAGCGCGTCGAGCGGCGCCAGCCCGCGTTCGCGCTCGGAGCGATAGCGCGCGCACAGCAGCACCGAGAACTCGGTCGAGATCGCTATCACGAGCGCCCCCAGCGTGACCGACATCGGGTTGAGCGGAATCCGGATCAGGAACAGCACGAGCGCCGACCAGCCGGTCGCCAGCGCGATCGGCACCAGCGGCACGAGCGCGCGTTCCACCCGGCGGTAAACGGCGAACAGCACGAGCGCGACGGCAGCCAGGCCAAAGACGAGCAGCAGCGCCCTGCGCCAATCGGACGACACCGCCTGGTTGGCCTCGGCAGCGAGCACGGGCAGCCCGGCCAGCTCGGCGTGCACCCCATGCGGCGGATTCAGCCGGCGGCGCATCTCGTCGATGACGCGCTGCTGGCGATCCAGCGGCATCAGACGGATTCCGAATGCCAGCGTCGCGGTGCGGCGATCGGAGCTGATGACCGCCTGGGAGAAGTAGGGCGGAACGGCCGCCAGCAGCGAGCGGACGCGCTGGCGCGTCAAACCCCGGCTGTCGCGGAAGAGATCGGGCAGCGAGAGCGCGGGGCAGAGCGAGGCGCGACCGCAGCCGGAGCTCTCGGAGTAGCCGTAGCGTTTGAGCAGGCTCTGCTGGTATCCCGACATCCACTCCACGACGCGCGGATCGGTGAGGTCACGGCTGCGCACGGTTACGTCGATCTCGCCGCCCACGCCGGTCGCCCGCTGGAGGGCGCGCAGGTCGCGCAGCGCGTGCAGGTTCTGCGGTACGAGGCGCTGAACGTCGGAGATGACGCCCGTCTGGGTGCCGGCGGTCCAGCCGATCACCGCCAGCGCGAAGGCGATTCCGAGAACACGCTGGGGGCGCGCGGCCGAATAACGCAGCGCGCGTTCGCTGACGCGCAGCGGGCCCTCGGCGGCGATCCGTCGCGCAGCCTCCCGGCCCGAGCTCAGTCCCGTTCGCGCGGCGCTGGGCAGGCGGCGGGCGAGCGGCCGTCCAGCGGCACGCGCCAGCCGACCCGCGGCGCGTGCCGGTGGGCGCAACACCGCGGCGATCAGCAGCCCGGCGTCGCGCACCGCCGGCAGCACCCGCCGAGCGGCGCTGGCGACGAGCTC
>DASZZG010000166.1:0-5684 GCA_035543355.1 Solirubrobacteraceae bacterium
CCTCGCCCCGGCGCAGCAGCCGCAGAGCGAGCGTGAGCGACGCCAGCAGAGCAGTGGTCGCGAGCGCGATCTGGACCGAGATGATTCCGCCCTCGGTCCAGTAGACGTCGCGCAGCTCGAGCAGCAGCGCCGACTCGTCGAGCGTCAGCGCCGCGCCGGCGCCAAAGGGCACGGCCAGCAGGGGATCGAGACGCTCGTCGCGCGAGATGATCGCCGCGGCGCCCGCCACCAGCACCAGCGCGATCCCCGGCACGAAGTGGTGGATGTGGCGTTCGCCGAGGACGAGGTCGCGAAACGGGCCGAAGGGTCCACGCCGGCGAATCAGGTGCGCCGACGCGCGCGTGAGCCCGAACGTCAGCGTGAACGAGCCGAGCAGGCTGAGCAGGGAGTTTTCGTTGCGCGGGCTCTCGCGGTAGCCCTCGATAGCTACCGCGACGGTCTGGCGCGCGGCTTCCTCGGCGGCCCCGATCACGTCGTCGGTCTGAGCCGGAAGGGGCGCCGAGCCCTGCCGCCAGACCCGCGCCAGCTCGCCCGCCACAACAGCCGCGGTGGTCCCTCCCGCGAGTACGGCGATCGCCAACGTGCGCCGCTCGCGCGCACCAGCAGCCTGCGCTCGCCCGCGACCGATCAGCGCCATCGCTCGAGCAGGTCGTCGTCGGAGACCTCGCGCACGAAGCGCGCCGGGACGCCGATCACGACCGCGCGCGGCGCCACGTCGCGCGTGACCACCGCGCCCGCCGCGACGAACGCCTCTTCCCCCACCTCGACCCCGGGCACCAGGACGCTGCCTCCGCCGATCCGGCAGGCGCGGCGCAGCACCGCTCCTCGCAGCGGCTCGCCGGGTGGGTGCCGCGACATCGTGTCGTCATTGGTCGTGGTCACGCCCGGGCCGATGAAGACATCGTCCTCGACGACGCTGCGCGCCGTCACATAGACCATCGTCTGCACGCTCACGCGCGCGCCGAGTGAGACGTCGTTGTCGATCGCCGAGCCTCGGCCGACCACGGTCTCGGGGCCGACCGTGGTCCGCTCGCGCACGTAGGACTGGTCGCCGAGGATCGCCCGCTCGCCGATGCGCGCGCCCGCGAACACGATCGCGCCGCAGCAGACCGTCACCGAGGCGCCCAGCTCGAGCGGCTCCGGCGCCTCGCCGGCGGCGCTCGAGCGGCGGGCCAGGCGCGGCACCTTCCCCAGCACCGCGCCGTCCTCGAGCACGCAGCCATCGCCGACGCGCGTGCCGTCGTGGACAGTGACGTGCGCGCCGCAGAGCACGCCCTCGCCGAGGACGACGTCCTCGCCGAGCGTCAGCCCGACGGCCTCAGCGGCCGGCCGCAGCACTTTCCTCGCGCACGGAGCTGTCGAGCGAGCGCTGCAGAGCTTCGAGCACCCGCACCACGCGCAGCCCGCTCGCGCCATCCGACAGTGGCTCGGAGCCCTCGCGGACACAGCGCAGGAAGTGCTCGCACTCGAGCCGCAGCGGCTCCTGCGCCGGCACCCGCGGGCTCCAGATGTCACCCGAGCGGGTGATGTACTCGCCATAGGAGCCGGCGTCCTCGTCAAAGCCCTTGTCGTAGATCGTCACCTTGCGCTCGAGCTCCATGTCGTCGAACGTCGCCATCCGGCGTGAGCCGACAATCGTGAAGCGGCGTTCCTTGTGCGGGTCGAGCCAGCTCAGATGCAGGTGGGCCGCGAGCCCCGAGTCAAAACGCATGAAACAGAACACGACGTCCTCGATACCCGGGCGCATGTAGGACTCTCCGCGGGCCTCGACCTGCGCCGGCTCCTCGCCTTCCGCGAGCCGCAGGACGACGGAGACATCGTGCGCGCCGAGGCTCCACAGCGCGTTCTCGTCGGCGCGCAGCTGGCCCAGGTTGAGCCTGTTGGAGTAGATGTAGTGAACGTCACCGAGCTCGCCGGAGCGCGCGATCTCACGCAGCTTCGCGACCCCCGGGTGGTACTCGAGCAGATGGCCGACCATCAGCACGCGCCCGCTCTCCGCCGCCGCCTCGACAGTGCGCTCGGCGTCGGCGACGGACTGCGCCAGCGGTTTCTCGACGAAGCAGTGCTTGCCGGCCGCGAGCACGCGCTGCGCCAGCTCCGCATGCGATCGGACCGGCGTGGCCAGCGCGATCGCGTCTAGCTCGGGATCGGCGAGCAGCTCCCCGAGATCGTCGGTGAAGCGCGCTTCGCGGTAGAGCGGGGCGATCCGCGCCCGTGCTTCCTCGGAAGGGTCGCAGCACCAGCGAAGCTCGCATTCGGGCAGCGCCGCGAAGTTGCGCGCGAGGTTTGGGCCCCAGTAGCCGAGCCCCACTATCCCAATCCGGACGGCGCTCACAGCCGGACCACCTCCCCCTCCAGATCGAGACCGCGGGTGATGCCACGCAGGTCGATCGTCAAGGGTGCGGAGCGCAGCGCCTGCGAGTGGTCGACGCTGGCGTGGGCCGTCACTACGACAACCGCGTCGGCGCCCTCGACAGCCTGCTCGAGCGGGGTCGAGGAAAGCCCGAGCCCCGGCAGCTCGGCGACGTGCGGATCGTGGTAGCGCAGCTCGGCGCCGCGCGCGGCCAGCAGCGCCATGATCTTCAGCGCCGGCGATTCGCGGACATCGGCGACGCCGCCCTTGTAGGCGACCCCGAGCACCGTTATGCGCGAACCGCGCACCGGCTTTGACGCGTCGTTCAGCGCGTGCTCGATCCTCTCCAGGCAGAAATATGGCATCTGCTGGTTGATCTTTCCCGCCAGCTCGATGAACTCGGTTGCGAAGTCGAACTGGCGCGCACGCCAGGTGAGGTAGAAGGGATCGACCGGCAGGCAGTGCCCACCCATTCCTGGCCCGGGCTCGAAGCGCATGAACCCAAAGGGCTTCGTCGCCGCGGCGTCGATGACCTCCCAGATATCGATCTTCATCCGGTCGGCGAGCACCGCGAGCTCGTTGACCAGGGCGATGTTGACCGAGCGGAAGATGTTCTCGAGCAGTTTCGCCAGCTCTGCGACCTCGGGTGAGGAGACGGGCACGACGTGCTCGAAGACCTCGCGATAGAGCGCCGCCGCGCGCTCGGTGCAGGCCGGCGTGATGCCGCCGACGAGCTTGGGAGTGCTCCTGAAGGCCTCGTCGCCACGCCCTGGGTCGACCCGCTCCGGAGAGTAGGCGAGCGAGAAGTCGCTTCCTGCCTTCAGCCCGCCGCGCTCGAGCAGCGGCAGCAGCCGCTCGCGCGTGGTGCCGGGATACGTGGTCGACTCGAGCACGACGAGCTGTCCCGGGCGCAGCACGCCGGCGATCGCCTCGTTGGCTGACATCAACGGCCCCAGGTCGGGCTCGCGATTGTCGCTCAGCGGGGTCGGCACGCAGATCAGCACCGCGTCGGCCTCGGCGAGCAGGCCGGCGTCGGTCGTCGGCCGCAGGCGCTCGGCGACGGCCGCAAGCGTTTCGGAGGGGACGTCCTCGATATACGACGAGCTCGCGACGAGCGCGGCGATTCGCTGTTCATCGACATCGACGGCGATGACGTCGCGCCCCGCCTGTGCAAAGGCCACCGCCAGCGGCAGCCCGACGTAGCCGAGGCCGACGATGCCTAGCGGGGACGGGCCGGTCACAACGCGGGGAGTCTAAGGGCCTCGATCGCGGCGGCGACGCGCTCGCCCGCGTGCCCGTCGCCGTACAGCGGCGGGCGCTCCTGCGGCGGCGCTGTCTCCAGTGCCGCGAGCGCCGCCGCGGCATCGAGGTCGACGAGCACGTTCCAGCCGGCCTCGACAGTCTCGACCCACTCCGTTGTGTCGCGCAGCGTCAGGCACTGAACGCCGGCGAGATATGCCTCCTTCTGAACGCCACCCGAGTCCGTCAGCACGGCACGGGCGCGGCAGAGCAGCGCACTGAAGTCGAGATAGCCGAGCGGCTCGACCACGCTCAGCAACGGCAGCGCGCGCAGCTCGTCGAGCAACCCCGCCGAGCGCAGCCCGGCTGCCGTCCGTGGATGCAGCGGCAGCAGCGTCGGCAGCGGCAGCGCTGCGACCAGGTCGACGAGCCGGCGGCAGCGCGCCGGGTCATCGACGTTGCCAGGGCGGTGAGCGGTCAGCAGCAGATAGCCGTCGGACTCCACGCCGTAGCGTCGGCGCACATCGTCACGCTCACCGGCGCGCGGCTGGATCAGCTTGGCGATGTCGACCATGACGTCTCCGACCAGCTCGATCCTGCCGACGACGTGCTCGCGTCGCAGGTTCTCCACCGCGGTGTCCGACGGGCACAGCAGCAGCGACGAGAGATGGTCGCAGAGGACGCGGTTGAGCTCCTCGGGCATCCGCCGGTCGAACGAGCGCATGCCGGCCTCGACGTGGGCGACGGGGACGCCGGCCTGAGCGGCCGCAAGGCCCCCGGCGAGCGTCGAGTTGGTGTCCCCGTAGATCAGCGCCACATCCGGGGCGAGATCGACGAACAGCGGCTCGAGCGCGGCGAGCATGCGCGCGGTCTGCGAGCTGTTCGAGCCCGAGTCGATGTGCAGCTCGTGGTCCGGGCGCGGCAGCCCCAGCTCTTCGAAGAAGACGCGCGACAGCTCGTCGTCGTGGTGCTGGCCGGTGTGGATCATCACCTCCTCCGCGCGCTCGCGCAGAGGGCCGTAAACGGCGGCGGCCTTGATGAATTGCGGCCGGTTGCCGACGATCGTGGCGACGCGCACTGCGATCAGCTCCGCGCGGCGCGATCGCGCCGCCGCACACACACGGTCACGCGCTCGACTCGACTACCGCGAGCTCCGCGGCGATCCTTTCCGATAGACGCCGCGCCGCATCCGCCGTAGCCGCACCGTCGGGCGCGAACTGACGGTCCTCGATCGCCGCGATCGCCTGGACCTCCCGCACCGACGACGCGAGGAACGCCTCGTCGGCCGCCGCCAGCAGATCGGCGGTGCACGCTCGCTCGGTCGCGGCGCACAGCTCGATCAGCCGCGCACGCGTGATCGACGAGAGGATGTGATCGTCGAGCGGCGGGGTGAGCAACTCGCCGCCGGTCACCCAGAAGAGCGACGATGTCGGCGCCTCCAGCACACGGCCGTGCGGCGTCACGAGCAACGCCTCGTCGAAACCGCGCTCCCGCGCCAGCCGCGACGCGAGCATATTCGCGGCGTATGAGAGCGACTTGACCCCGTCGAGCACGCGCGTGGGTGAGTAGGTGACATAGCCGAGCCGGACCGATGGCGGGAGCTCCGGGAGGGGCTCGGTCAGCGTCAGCCGGCGCCCGCCGCGCGTGAGCACGATCCGCACCAGCCCGTCGTGCCCCTCCGCGGCGTGCAGCAGGTCGCGCACGTCGGCGCGCACGGCCTCGATGTCGACCGGCAGGCGGAGATTGGCGGCCGAGTTCTCCAGCCGCGCCAGATGGTCGTCGAGCGCGAACGGGCGCCCGGCATAGACGCGGGCGACCTCGAATGCTCCGTCCCCGCGCAACAGGCCATCGTCGGTGACCGCGATGCGCGCGTCCTCCGAACGCCCGATGACACCATCCAGGCACGCGAGTCCGCTGGTTTGTGCGTCCGTCATAGAGCGGGATCGTTTCACAGCGTCGCATCGTGCACCCGGCGATCGAGGGGCGGGTGGGTCGGGGAGTAGTCTGGGTTGTAGGCAGTTTTGTCTGGCAGCGGGCTTTGGCCGCAGACGGATGTTTTGTTTGGTGTGTGTCGTGGTTGTGTTCGGAGGCG
>DASZZG010000167.1:0-3793 GCA_035543355.1 Solirubrobacteraceae bacterium
GTTCAAGCGCGGCGACGACCTCGACCGGGCGCAGCAGGAACGCTTGCGCGCAGCGACCGTCGAGACGCTCGAGGCTGCGCTCGTGCATTACGAGCGCGAGATCTCGCTGCCGATCCCCGACAAGCTGCCGATGCCGCTGACCGTCCACCGCCGCCAGGGCGAGCCCTGCCCGCGCTGCGGCGACGAGCTGGCGGCCGTCTTCTACGAGGATTACGTGATGACCTACTGCCCGGCCTGCCAGACCGACGGCCGCGTGCTCAAGGACCGCCGCCTGTCGCGGCTGCTGAAATGACCTCCCATGCGCGCTGACCCTGTGACAGGCCTGATCGCCGTTCGGCCCGCGGGTGCTGCCGACGCCCCCGCGATAGCGCGGATCTACAACCAGGGGATCGAGGATGGCCAGGCCACCTTCGAGACCGCGTTGCGCGAACCCGACGACGTCACCTCCTGGATCGCCGACGTCGAGCGCCGGCCGCTCGTGGTCGCCGAGCGCGACGGCGACGTCGTCGGCTGGGCGCGGGTCGGTCGCTACAGCTATCGCCGCTTCTACGAGGGCGTGGGCGAGTACGCCGTCTATGTGGAGCGCGGGGAGCGCGGCGCGGGCGCGGGACGGCTGCTGCTCGACGCGCTGCTTCCCGAGGCGCGCCGCCGGGGTTACTACAAGCTGGTCGGGCTGCTCTTCAGCGACAACGAGGCGACGCTCGCGCTGGCCCGGCGCTGTGGCTTCCGCGAGGTTGGAACGCACCGCCGCCACGGTCGTCTCGGCGGCCGCTGGCGCGACGTGGTGCTCGTGGAGCGCCTGCTCGACGAGGGCGACTGCGACTAAAGGGCCTAGACCCTGAGCGCGTCAGCTCGCGCGCAACACATCCGCGAGTTTCTCGGCGATCATCACCGATGGCAGGTGCGTGTTGCCCGACGGCACCGTCGGCATGATCGAGGCGTCCGCGACGCGCAGGCCTTCAAAGCCGCGCACCCGCCCCTGCTGGTCCACTACCGCGCTGGGATCGTCGTCCGCGCCCATCTTCGCGGTGCCTACACAGTGGTAGCCGGTCGTGACGAAGAAGTCGAGCACGCCGTCGAGCGATGCGTCGTCGGCGACGATCTCGTCGGTGACGATCACCGGCCCGTCTCCGAGCGAGCTGAGATGGCTCGAGCTGACGATCTCCCACGCCAGTCGCACCGCCGCACGCATCAGCCGGCGGTCGTCGGCATGCCCGAGGTAATTGAGCTCGATGCGAGGCTGGACGCGGTGGTCGGTCGAGACGATCCGCACGCTGCCGGAGGACTTCGGCTTGCCGAGGAACGGCGTCACGGCGTAGACGGTCTCCAGTCCCCCCAGCAGCTCGACGATGTCGGGCAGGGGACGCAGGTCGGCCCAGCTCGAGCAGGTGTACTGCACGTCGTTACGCGCCCAGGACTCGGGCAGGCTCGTACGCAGGCTGAACTGCATCTGCGGCTGGTCCAGGTCCCATCCGGCGGGCGCCGCACAGGCGACGCTGACGAAGGGGTGATCGCAGAGGTTCGCGCCGACGCCCGGCAGATCCGCGATGATCGCCACGCCGGCCTCCGCCAGTGCGCCGGCGGGGCCGATCCCCGAGCGCTGCAGCAGCGCCGGGGAGTGGATCGCGCCCGCCGCGAGGATCACCTCGTGCGCGCGCAGCTCGCGCACGCCGTCGGAGTCGGCGACCTCGACGCCGATCGTTCGCGTGCCGTCAAGCAGCACGCGAACGACTTCGGAGCCCGCGAGCAGCTCGAGGTTGCGCCTGCCGCGCGCCGGGTGGAGGTAGCCGATCGCGGTCGACACGCGGCGCCGGCCGTCGCGGTTCATCGGGAAGGAGCCGACACCGGTCGCATCCGGCGCGTTGTGGTCAGTCGTGACGGGCAAGCCCTGCTCCACGCACGCGGCGAGGAAGCCGGCCTGGACCGGCTCGAGCTGGTCCTCGGTCCAGCGAACGATCGGCAGGGGGCCGCCGGCGCCGTGGTAGTGCGCGGCCGCGAAGTCGAGGTCATCCTCGAGCTTGCGGAAGTAGGGAAGGCACGCCTCCCAGCCCCATTCGTCGCAGCCCAGCCGCGCCCACTCGTCGTAGTCGTCGGGCGTGCCGCGGATCGCGATGCAGCCGTTGGTCGTGGACGAGCCGCCGATCAGCTTGCCGCGCGGATAGTCGATCTCGCGCTCGCCGATCGCCCGAGCGAGCAGCTCCCAGTCGTGGCCCGGGTTGGGAAAGTTGCGCGCCGCTATCGAGTACGCATCCTGGAACGTCTTGGGCAGCGCGTCGAAGCTCGGATAGTCGGGGCCGGCCTCGATCAGCAGGACGCGGCGGGTGGAGTCCTCCGACAGGCGCGCCGCGAGCACGCATCCGGCGGCCCCGGCGCCGACGACTATCTGGTCGTAGGTTGCGGGCTCCACGGGCATCGGCGCCGCCGCAGTCTATGCGCCCGCAGGCCCCGAGGGGGCTTCGACTAGCTGGTCGGCGCAGGCGGCAGGGCGAACGGGGCGGGCTGCTGCACCTGGCCCGCGGCGAGCGCCTGCTGGGCCCAGCCGGCGAGCGCATTGAACGTCGCCGAGGGCGCCTGCGTCCCCGCCATCAGCAGGCTGGTGTCGAACTGCTCGTACAGCGGCGGGCTGGCGAGCTGGAACTGGATCATCTCGCGCACGTGCGGGTCAGCGGCGGCGATCTGGAAGCCGCCCACCTCATAGCCCGAGCGCATGTCTTCGGGGAAGGCGCGCTTGCCCCGGGCGAAGAAGCCGTACTCGCTCAGATACAGCTCCAGCGCATTGCCGCTGGGATCGCTGAGCGCGCGCCGCTTGGCGAGCTTCTTGAGCACGCCCGAAAGCCGTCCCAGCGAACCGGTCGTGATGTCGTCCGGTCCGAGGCCGGGGAACTGCGGGCTGTAGTCGAGCGTGTAGGGGTGAAGCGAGAAGCCGTCGGCCACGAGCCGCGAGCACTTGCTCGCCGCGGACCAGTCCTTCTTCGAGCAGGTGAGCGAGCGCAACCACTGCATCGGCGGCGTCGACTTCTTGCGCCGGCCGATCGGCTGCAGTTCGCCGATCAGGACCTTCGCCTGGGGGTCGATCGCCCTGATGTTGCGGTAGGCGTTCTGGTAGAGCTGGCGGTAGAGTCTCGGGGACTGCGCTCGCGGCGAGAGCCAGCCTCCCCAGTTGGGCTCGTTCCAGATCGCGTAGCGGTCGACGCGGCCCTTGAAGTGGGTCGCCGCGTCCTGGACGAACTGCGTGAACAACCGCGGGTCGGGCCGATTCGGTCCGACCTTGCGGTCGTGCGTCGCCCATGCCGGGGATTGCCCCATCAGGTTCAGCTGGACGTGCATTCCGTTGGCGGCGGCGGCGTCGATCGCCTTGTCGTACTTGGTCCAGTCGTAGGGAATCGGGTCCGGTGCCGCGGTGTCGTGCGCGGACTTTCCGACGGCCTGGTCCCAGCTGACGTTGATCCGCAGTCTGGAGACGCCGAGTTGCGCGGCGTAGGCGTAGGCCTTCGCCTGCGCCAGGCCCTTCTGCCCGACGAAGACATCGTCGTCCTGGAGGCCGATCTCCATTCCCTGGGCGGCGTTTGCCACGGGCGCCGGCAGCAGGGTCGCAAGCGCGGCAAGGGGCGCAAGGAGGAGGAGTCTTGGCTTCATCGAGCGCGCAAGCCTGAAGAGTCGGTGTTAAGCGTGGCTTAAAGACCGGGGTGCGTACCGTATGACCCGTGTCCGACGTGCTCGCGCCCGCATCGCTGCATTCCTTCCTGCAAGCGGTCTCCAATTTCTTCGACAACCTTGCCAGCGTCAGCTGGGG
>DASZZG010000168.1:0-2811 GCA_035543355.1 Solirubrobacteraceae bacterium
CGAAGGCGATTCCCACAACACGCTGGGGGCGCACGGCCGAATAGCGCAGCGCACGCTCGCTGACGCGCAGCGGGCCCTCGGCGGCGATCCGACGCGCGGCCTCCCGGCCCGAGCTCAGCCCCGTTCGCGCGGTGCTGGGCAGACGGCGGGCGAGCGGCCGTCCAGCGCCACGCGCCAGCCGACCCGCGGCACGCGCCGGCGGACGCAACGCACCGTCGATCAGCAGCCCGGCATCGCGCACCGCGGGCAGCAGCCGCCGAGCGGCGCCGGCGACGAGCTCTCCGGCGTCGCGCAGCGCCGGGCCAAGCACGCGCTGGGCCCGGCGCAGCGGCCGCGGCAGCGCATCCGGCCCGCGCGCGGCCAGCGTCAACGCCGCGAAGCCCGCCGACAGCGCGCAGACGAAAGCCAGCGCGATCCCGAGGACGAGCAGCAGTCCGAACCCGCGCACCATCGGCACGGGCGAAAGCAGCAGTACGACAAGGCCGGTCGCCGTAGCCAGGCCGGCGGTCGCGATCGTCGGCGCGCCGACGATCGTCGCCCGCGCGACCGCCTGCTCCGGCTCGAGACCGCCCGCCGCTCGTTGCTCGTCCCAGCGCGATTGAAACTGAATCGCGTAGTCGACCGCGAGCCCGATCAGCACGGGCAGCACGGCGATCGAGGCCATCGTCAGCGACGCGCCGGCGAGCGCCATCGCTCCGAAGGTGAGGCCCGCCGCGGCGAGCGCCACGGCCAGCGGCAGCAACGGCAACCGGGTGCGAAAGACGAGCGCCAACGTCGCCGCCATCACGAGCAGTGCGGCGATCAGCAGGATGACAATCGAGTGCGTGATCGAGGTTGTGAGGTCCGACACGACGACCGGGGCCCCCGTGACGACGTAGCTGCCGCCATTCTGGAGCCGCCACTGGGGCATGCGCACGGCTGCCCGGATCAAGTCGATCGCGTGCCTTCGCTGCGCGTCCGAGAGCTGCGGCCGCAGCCGCACCTGCACGATCGCCGCCTTGGAGTTGGGGAACAGGTACGCGAAGCGCGCCTTGGGCGTCATCGCGCCGCGCGTCGGGTCGAACACGAGCGTCGAGACGAACTGGGGGTCGTTGAGACGCGGCAGCGAGCGAATGCCGTAGCGCAGCGCGAGCCGGATCGAGTCGCGCAGGAACTGCGTGTTGACGAGCTTTTGCGCGGCTGCGGCGGCCTTCTTCTGCTGCGCCTTGCTGCGTCCCTGCCCCGCGGCGAGCTTGCGCGCGGCGAGGCCCGCCTGCGCCGCCTCGCGCGACTTCTGCTGCTGCTGGATGAAGAACTGGCTCTGGAGCTGGCGCACCGCCTCGTTGATGAACGTCCCCGGGCCGTAGACGATTTGCACGGGATGCGTGCGCGCGAGCTGCCCGCACGGGCCCTTGGGGCCGCCGGGAGCCGCCGTGTTGGGCGGCAGATTGCCCGAGAGACAACCCTCGAGGCCGAGCACCCGCTCGATGTCCGGCGTCAGCACGAGCTTCGTCAGGTCGCCCTTGACGAGCACGATCACGGGGTCGTCGCCAAAGCGCTGGTGGTAGCGGGCGGTCGCGCGAAAGGTCGCCGAGCCCTTTGAAACGAGCGTGTCCGCGCCGGCGCTCGGATGCAGCTGCAAGGCGAGCACGGCGCCCGCCAGCGCGAACGCGCCGACGATGCCCAGCACGGCCAGCGGCCGGCGCGCCGCCGTGGCGGCGATCCGCTGGAAGACGCGCGCCGGAATCGAACTCACGCGCTCAGGCTATCCGCGAGTCCAGCGCGAAGCGCCGCTCCTCGGGGCGCTTGGATATCAGGGTGCCGGCTGGGCACGCACCTGCGGGTAGCGCGTGCTCTGATCCGTGTTGTCGCGGATCCCGGGGAACTTCGGTTGCAGCTCGCATGGCGGTGCGAGGGCCTGTCCCCCGCCGAGGGCGAACTGGTTGACCAGGTCCTTGAGACCCTGGGGGAACAACGCGGAGGCGGGTCCTAACGCCGGAACGCCGCCGGCGCCGCAGCTGCGATCGTCATAGACGCGCAGATGGTCGCCCAATCTGTCGAACTCGTTGGGGAAGATGTAGGGGTTGTAACGGTCGGTCGCAAGGCGGGTCGGCGACAGCGCGAGCGTCTCGGGGTTGATCGGGTTGGTCGTGCGCAGGTAATGCACCGGCGCCGACGCCTTCGGCGGCTTGTCGGTCGCCTCGGTGGCCGCGACGGTGTTGGAGAAGAAAGCGTTTAGCTCGCGCTTGTAGCGGGTCAGCTCGGTGAGGACCGGATTGACGTTGCGCAGGAACGGGTCGAGCTGGCCGAGCAGCGGTCGCAGGTCGTCGAGGAATTGCTGTAGCGCCGGCAGCCCCTTCTTGGACGCGTCGATCAGTGGGTTGATGTCACGGAACAGCGCGCGCAGGTCGGGCGCCAGAGCGGACAGGTTCTTCAGCGTCGGACTCAGTTGCCGCGCCGCCGGGCGCAGCTGGCTGACCAGCGGGTTGGCGTTGGACGCAAAGCGCGTCACACGATGCACCGTGGTAGTGGCCTCGCGCTCGAAGGTGGGCAGCACTACGAATGCCTGCGCCAGCTCCCGGCTGCGCCGAGCGGTCGTCGCGAACACGCGGTTCGAGTTCTCGATCAGTCCTCGTAGCTGTCCGTCACGCTCGCTCAGCGCGGCGAAGACGTCGCCGGTGTTGCGTACGAGCGCTCGGACGGCGCCGCGCTGGGAGTTGAGGATCTCGAGCGCGCGGGTGGTGTCCTGCGCGAACGGCGACAGATTGCCGAGCGCATCGGAGATGTCCTGGCCGCGCCCGTTGACGGCCGCCGCCTGCCCCTGGAGCCAGA
>DASZZG010000169.1:0-1738 GCA_035543355.1 Solirubrobacteraceae bacterium
GTATGGAGCTTGAGGCGCTGTACGCGCTGCTGACGGCGTTCGCCGTCGCGGTCCTCTTTACTCCGCTCACCGCGCGACTGGCACTTCGCCTCGGCGCCATCGACCAGCCGCGTGAGCGCGGCCTGTCGGACAGGCCCACGCCGCGCCTGGGGGGTATCGCGATCTTCGCCGGCGTCCTCGTCGCCGGTGCGCTGTGGCTCCCGGGCGCGAGCGTCAATCGCGGGATCCTCGGCGGCGCCGCCCTGATCACATTCGTGATGGCGCTCGACGACCTCCTCGACCTGGCGCCGCAGTACAAGCTGGCCGCCCAATTCGTCGCGGCGCTGATCCCGGTGCTCTCGGGCGTGCGCGTGGCCAACATCACGCTGCCGCTGCTCGGCGCGCTCGAGTTCGGCAGCGCGGGTGGGCCGCTGACGCTGCTCGGACTGGTGCTGATCATGAACGTCGTCAATCTCTCCGACGGGGTCGACGGGCTCGCGGCGGGGGTCTGCGCGATATCGGCGATCACCTTCGCGATCATCGCCTTCGACCTCCAGCGCGGCCAGGCCGGTGTGCTCGCCGCGCTGACTGCGGGCGCGGCGATCGGCTTCCTGGTCTACAACTTCGAGCCCGCTTCCGTCTTCATGGGCGACTGCGGCTCCAACCTGCTCGGGTTGCTGCTGGGATGCATCGCGGTGCAGGGAGAGGTCAAGACGAACGCCGTGCTCGCCCTCTTCTTCCCGCTCGTGGTGCTCGCGGTTCCCTTCCTCGACACCGGCTTCGTCGTCGCCAAGCGGATCAAGTACCGGCGCCCGATATACGCCGCCGACCGCGAGCACTTCCACCACCGCTTCGCCAACATCGGCTTTTCGAAGAAGCGCACGGTGCTTTACCTCTACGCCTGGACGCTCTCGCTCGCGGCGCTTGCGCTGGCGCTGCGGTTCGTGCCTTACTCCGATCACCACGGCCACTATCGCCTCGGCTGGGCCGTCGTGCTCGGCGCATTCGGCCTGCTGGCGCTGGCCGCAAGCGTGTATCTGGTGGTCGTGCTCGAGATCCTCAAGCTCAAGCGTCTGCGCGGCCGCGACCTGCGTCGCCTGGACCCCGAGACGTCCGAGCACGAGATCGACCAGCGGGTGGCGCAGGAGCTCGAGACGGGGGAGTTCGCGGTACCGGGCTAGAGAGCGTCTCTCAAAATGAGTCGCGGCTTGGATACGGCCGATGACTCTTCGCGGTTACGGCACCGGCGGCGCTGTTTGCGATGCAGACGATCGGCCGGACGGCGCGGCTGGCGAGCCGGCTGACGTAGGCGGCGTTGCGGGCAGCTCGGTTGAGCGCCTGAATGTTCCAGCGGGCGAGTTTCGTTTCGATCGCGGAGACGCCGCCGGGGCCGCCGCTCAGCGCCTCCGGATCACCGCGACCACACCAGTCTCCGCGAAGCTGCTAGAGGTCACGTAGATCTCGCGGCTGTCCGGCGAAACGGCGAGGCCGTGCGGCGACTTGATGAGCGCCTTGGGGCCTCGGTCGCAGGCCCGTGAGAAGAAGCTGTCGGGGCACCCCTTGATGCGAGCGGCGAGCGAGAGGGCGCCGCTGCTTGGGTCGCGTCGGAACGCGTCGACGTTCGGGTCTCCAGCAGTGAACGCCGAACGTCCGTCGGGGGCTACGACGATCGTTTGGGCGCCGTCGAGCTTCGGCGCGGTCGTGCAGGCCGGCTGAGGGGTATGGCTGAGGCAGCCGGCGTTGCCGGGCAGCGGCGTGA
>DASZZG010000170.1:0-5359 GCA_035543355.1 Solirubrobacteraceae bacterium
CCTCGGCGAACCTGGAGATCGTGCGCCGCGTCTACAACGCGGCAGCCAGGCGTGACGCCGCGACCGTCCTTGGGCTTTACGACCCGGAGGTCGAGTTGGACATGTCGGTTCGGGTGGAGTGGTTCCCGACGCGTGAAGAGGCTCTCGAAGCCGGAGGCGTTTCGCAGTAATTTCACCCCTGCGACGGCGGCGTCGAGTACTCGTCGTGGCGGCGGATCCAGAACGGCGTGGAGTCGCTCTCGTTCCGTCCCCATGGCACCCGGTCGAGCAGCGGATAGAAGCCCAGCATGATCTCGAGGCCGCGCGCCGAGGTCGAGTACGTGTGGTAGACGACGCCGTCGGAGAGCGCGAAGGCGCTCAGTCCCGGCCCCTCCGCCATGTATCCCGCCGGGTCGGTCCCGCAAGTGGCGGCCATCTGGGCCACGACGGGAGGGACGTCGCCCTCCAGAAACGGCGCCAGCTGCTCCTCCGTCGCCGAGGCGTCGAAATCGAAGTTGAAATCGCTTCCCGCCGACGACGCCCAGGCGAAGCTCCACCCCATGCGCCGCTTGTAGGCCTGCAGCCTCTCGAGCGGGTGCGCGCGAGATGCAGAGGAACGTCACGTCCCGCGCGTTCAGGTGGGCAACGGCGCCGTCGAAGGTGTCCGCCCCGGACGAGCAGACCGGGCAGCCCGCCGTGTACTCCGGGCCGAACATGAAGTGGTAGACGAGTAGCTGCGAGCGCCCATCGAAGAGCTCCGCCAGCGTCCTCGTTCCCTCGTCGGTCTCGAAGCTGTACTGCTTCTCGACCGGCACCCACGGCAGCTCTCGCCGCCGGCGCGCCAGTTCGTCGCCGCGGCGAGTCAGCTCCTTCTCTTGCTCGAGCAGTTCCTGCCGAGCGGCCCGCCACTCCTCGCGCGTTCCTATTTGGTGCTCGGTCATTTGCGCTCGTCTCCCTAGTCAGTGGACATCGCGGCCGCTGCGCGCTCCTCCATCTCGTCCCCTGGCACGTCTTCGACGTGGGTGGCCACGTTCCACTGGTGGCCAAAGGGATCCTCGAACGAGCCGGAGCGGTCGCCGTAGAAGCGGTCCTCTACGGGGCGCAGCGCCTTTGCCCCCGCTTGGACGGCTCGCTCGAAGACACCGTCGACGTCCTCGACGTAGACATGCAGCGACACCGGCGTACCCCCGACAGCGCGCGGGCCCCGTACCTGCATGTCGGGAGCCTCGTCTGCGAGCATGATCACGGAGTCGCCGATATCGAGCTCGGCATGGCCGATTCTGTCCTCCGGCGCGGGCATGCGCATGCGCTCGGTGGCGCCGAGCACCGAGGTGTAGAAGTCGATCGCCGCGCTGGCGCCGTCGACGATCAGGTAGGGCGTGACTCGCGGGTAACCGTCGGGTATCGGCTTGACCATCGCTTCGGACCTCCTGCAGTTGTGGCTGACGCTGGGGCGGCGCGACCGACCGCCGGGTGATCACGCCGCACAGCCAGCACACCCTAGATGAGGGCGGCACTAGCGGCAGACGCCGTGTCACATCTATGCGACGTCCGGCCGCTGCCCGTCGGGCCAGGCGGCCGTGCCCATGACGCCGTCGCCCCCTTCGGGCTTGGGACCGCCGACGGCGATGATGTCCAGTCCATCGGGGCCCGCCTCGAAGGCGCGCACGACCTCGGGTGCTACGCGCACAACGTCCCACGTGTGAAGCTCGCGGACCTCGTCATCGAGGAGCACCCGCCCAGACCCGGCGACCACGACGTATGCCTCTTCCTGCTCGCGGTGACTATGGGCCATCGGGCTTCGCAGGTTCGCCGCGTAGCGGAAATGGCTGATGCCAAGGTCACGCGAGTCCAGGTGCTTGCGGCCGAACCGACCCTCGATCCCAGGGGCCTGATCGCCCACGGAGTCCTCGATTTCCAACAGGTTCACGGTGGCGAAGCGGGACATAGGGTCTCCTTTGATAGGCCGGATGCTGATCGTGCGTCGCCAATTTTGCGGCGAGTTGGCGGTCTATGCGGCTGGCTCGGCGTGCACGATCACGGGGCGCCCGCCCTCGTCCTGCCAGCGCGAGCGGATCGTGACGTCGCCGGTGTCGCCCGAGTAGCAGATCATCGCCACGCTCTCCGTGTCGCCAACGTCGATGCTCTGCACGTTGGCGCTCGTGACCGGCTGCGGCAGGGCTTGGGCGATCTGGGGCACCTGCGGGCGCAGCTCCTCGGAGAAGTCAGCAACGATCGCGTCCATATCGCCGCGCACAACCGCGTCGGCATGCTCCTTGATGTGATCCCGCGTCTGTTGATCGTCCATATGTCTCTCCTCCGGAAATGAGTGTGGGCATGGGCTCCGTTGGCCCAATCAGGAAATGTACCGGCGGCTCTAAGCACAGTCTCCGGAGACCGCAACGCTGGTCAGGCAAAAGACGAACCGAACGGCCGCCTCCTATCAATCGTCGGACGAATACTCGAATGTTGTCTCGTAGGCGCAGCGCCCCCGGACCGAGAACACCAGCCGGCCGGCGTCGACGTCGATCGAGTCGCTGAAGAGCTCGCGTCCCTGGCGGTGGTGGCCGGGAATCACGCAGGTCACCGTCTCCTGGTCGGGCATCGGCTCGCGTACGCGAACCTCGACCTTGCCGCCCGCTCTGAACCAGCCGCGTCCCGGGGTGTGGTCGATCTCGATGTCGAGCGCCTCCACGCCCTGCAGGTCCGCGGCCTTGAAGACCCACGGGAACTGCTTCCGCGGGGTCCCGCCGAGGCGGCCGGTGAATATTTCGGTCATCGCTTGGCGCTGGCGCTGATCGCCGCGGGCGTCCACGAACAGAACGAAGGTCCACGGCGATCCGGGCTCGTCATCGTGGTAGCGGCTCGCGAGCACTGCCCTCATGTCGGCCAGGTCCACGTCGCCGGCCCGTCCCTCCTCGACGATCCACGAGAGCGCGCCCAAACACTCCCCGTACGTTGACCGCCCACCGGGCCTCCCGCCGATTCGCCGGCACGGGCAGATCGCCTCGCAGTTGCAGGCCTCGAGGTAGCTGCCGGAGATCTGCCAAGCCAACGTGTCCATGCCCGGATTCTCATGGCATCGCGGCTGGCGGGCAAGCGGCGCAGGAGCTGGCCGGTCCTCGACGTCCATGCGGTTCCTCCGTCACACGGCTTGCTCTCGTGCCGGGCCCGTGCGTTGCGCCATACTTCGTGAGGAGATTCTAGTTGGCGTCCGAGCGCGTCTCCCTTTCTTGGGCCATTGTGCACGGGCGCCGGAAGGAGGATGAGATGCAGGCACGGTTGAGCAGGTTTGCCGGCCTTCCCGATGAGCGCATCGATGAGACCGTGCGGGAGTTTGAGCAAGACCAGCTCCCGGCTCTCGAGCAGCAGCAGGGATACCGGGGCGTCATCGTGATGGTGAACCGAGGGGGCGGCCAGGCAGCCGCGATCACGTTGTGGGACACCGAGCGCGACCTGCGCGAGAGCGAGAAGCTCGCCGAGCAGGCCCGTTCCGCGGCGATCCAAACCGCTGGGCTCTCGCGCGAGCCGGTCGTGGACCGGTACGAGATCGTCATCAACAATCAGGTCGCCGCGACCACCTAGCGTTGACGGGTCGTTGCCGGCCGCCGGACCGAGGCGCCGCCGAGATGAAGCGGCGCCTCGATCAGGCCCGTGCGGGTCTCAAGCAGCCGGTTGGGGGGCTTCCGAATACCGAGGACGCCGCATGGCGACGATCTGGGGGCCGCGGTTTCGGGTGCAACATTGCGGGGCGGCCCACTAGAGCAGCCCCAGCGCGCGGCCGGCCGCCTGCGCCAAGTGGAACAGCGGTGACGGGATGATCCCGAGAAAGATCGTCGCAGCGCCCGAGATGACGGCGACGCCGACCACCTCCCGCCCCGCCACCGTGGGCGGGGCGTCGGCCTCGGGCGAGCCGCCGGCGATCGCGGGGCGCGCCATTCCGGGCGCCGACGCGGCGGCCGCCGGAGCCGCCCCGGGCGCACTCCGCATCCAGATCGCTGCGATCACGCGCAGGTAGTACGCGAGCGAGATCATCGAGCCGATGACGATGATCACACCGAGCCAGGTGTAGCCGCCGCTGACGGTCGCCGAGATCAGGAAGAACTTGCCGATGAACCCGGCGGTCGCGGGCAGGCCGGCGAGCGACAGCATCGCGATCGTCATCGGCCACGCCAACAGCGGGCGCGACCGGCCGATGCCGGCCAGTGCGTCGATGTCGTCGCCGAGGTCGGTCTCGCGCTCGCGCGCCACGATCACGGCGAACGCCGCGACGTTCATCACCACATAGATCGCGAGATAGAAGACGGTGGCCTGCGCGCCGACCTTGCTCGCGACGACGACGCCCGCGAGGATGTAGCCGGCCTGCGCCACGCCCGACCACGCCAGCAGTCGCTTGAGCGAAGACTGACCGAGCGCGCCCACGTTGCCGATCACGATCGTCGCGGTCGCGAGCGCAGCCAGCGCCGGCGACCAGTCCGGCTGGACGTCGATCAGCGCTATGTCGAAGAAACGCAGCAGGACGCCGAACGCGGCGGCCTTGGTGGCGACCGCCATGAAGTTGGTGATCGGCGTCGGCGCCCCCTCGTAGACGTCGGGCGTCCATTGATGAAAGGGGGCCACAGAGGCCTTGAACGCGAGCCCGACCACGACCAGCCCGACGCCGCCAAGCAGCAGCGCATCGCTGCGAACGCCGTGCGTGGCGATCGCGTTCGCGATCGAGCTGAAGTCAGTCGACCCCGTCGCGCCGTAGATCAGGGCGAGCCCGTACAGCAGCGTCGCCGAGCCGACCGAGCCGACCACGAGGTACTTCAACCCGGACTCGAGCGCGGTGCGACGGTGCAGCTCGGTCGCGCAGAGCACGTAGAGGCAGATCGACAGCAGCTCCAGCCCGAGGAACAACGAGATCATGTTCTGCGCCGCTACCAGCACGACCATCCCCGCGATCGAGGACAGCAGCAGCGCGTGGTACTCGCCGTGGCCCGACTGACGCGGCGCGACCGAGCGCAGCGACAGCAGCACGGTCGCGACGCCGGCGGCGCAGAAGATGCCCGTGAGAGCCAGCGAGAGATCGTCGATCCGCAGCGCGCCCGCGATCACCGACTTGCTGGCGCCGCTCTGCCAGATCGCCAGCCCGAGCGCGGCGCCGAGCGCGGCGAGGCTGAGGGCCGGGACGACCCTTGCGCGGATCGCACGCGGTCGTAGCAGGCCAACGAGCAGGACGACCACGGCCCCGCCCAGCAGCGCGATCAATGGCGAGATCGCCGCGAAGTCGATCGGCGGGCCGTGCACGCTGAGGTGGCGGGTGATCGCGGCGGACGTCATCTCACCGGCGCTCCCTGCTGTGGCGCTCCCTGCGGTGTGGCTCCCTGCTGCGGCGCTC
>DASZZG010000171.1:0-10104 GCA_035543355.1 Solirubrobacteraceae bacterium
GCGCGCGCGAGGACTTCTTCCTGCGCTACGGCTGGCCGTGGTTTCCAGTCACCGACGCCGCCGGGCGATTCGTCGGACTGGTGCGCTCGGAGCGGGTCGAAGGCGCCGGCGGCACAGGCGACGGCTCGGGGACGGTCGCCGACGTGATGGAGCCCGACGACGGCGGCTGGCGCGTCGGAGCCGATGCTCCGCTGGAGGCTCTGCTGGCGTCGGCGCCGCTACGCGCGGGTGGAGCGCTGATGGCAGTGGACGCCGAAGGGATCCTGCGCGGTGTCGTGACGCTGGAGCAGGTGCGCCGCGCATTGCAGTCGGTCGCAACCGCCGGGCCGCTCGGCTAGCCGGGCAGCCAGCCGGGCAAATAGACTCCGGCCCCGTGCCGCAACACGACGTCCTCATCATCGGCGCAGGGCTGGCCGGTCAGCGCGCGGCGCTCGCCGCCGCCGATGAGGGTGCGTCGGTTGCGATCATGAGCAAGGTCCATCCGGTGCGCTCGCACTCGAATGCGGCGGCGGGCGGGATCAACGCCGCGCTCAACCCGGAGGACAGCTGGGAATCGCACGCCTTCGACACCGTCAAGGGCTCGGACTACCTCGGTGACCAGGACGCGATCGAGATCATGTGCCGCGAGGCGCCGCAGGAGATCCTCGAGCTCGAGCACATGGGCGTGACGTTCCATCGCGACGAGACGGGACACCTCGGCACGCGCGCCTTCGGCGGGGCCTCGCAGGCTCGCACCTATTACGTAGCCGACATCACCGGTCAGGCGCTGCTGCACGTGCTCTACGAGCAGCTGCTCAAGCGCCACGAGAAGGTCGACCGCTACGAAGAGTGGTTCACGACGTCGCTGCTCCAGGACGACGACGGTCGCTGCTGCGGAGTGATCGCGCGCGATATCCGCAGCGGCACACTGGAGATCTTCGCCGCCAAGTCGGTGATCATCGCGTCGGGTGGCTGCGGCCAGGCGTACAAACCGACGACCAACGCCCTGATCTGCACCGGCGACGGGATCGCGCAGGCCTATCGCAGCGGCGCGCTGCTGATGGACATGGAGATGGTCCAGTACCACCCGACGACGCTGGCGGAGAACGGCTTCTTGATCACCGAAGGCGCACGCGGGGAGGGCGCGCAACTGTTCAATGCCCAGGGCGAGCGCTTCATGGAGCGCTACGCCCCGAACAAGCTCGACCTGGCTTCGCGCGACGTCGTCTCGCGCGCCGAGCAAACCGAGATCGACGAGGGCCGCGGCTTTCCAGATGGGACGATCGCACTGGACATCACGAAGGTGCCGAAGAAGCGGGTCCTCGAGGCGCTCCGGGAGATCGTCAACATCGGACGCGACTTCGCCGGAACCGACATCACCAAGGAGCCGATTCACATCCGCCCGGGCCAGCACTACATCATGGGTGGGGTCAAGACCGACGTGCACGGACAGTCGTCCGTGCCAGGGCTCTACGCCGCGGGGGAAGTGGCGTGCGTCTCGGTGCACGGCGGCAACCGCCTCGGCGCGAACTCGCTGCTGGACACGCTGATCTTCGGTCGCCGCGCCGGCGAGCACGCCGCCGAGCAGGGCCGGACCAGGGCGCTGCCCGAGCCTTCGCAATCGCGGCTCGCCGATGAGCAGGCATCGATCGACGCGATCATCGCGCGCGAGCGCGGCGGGCGCCGGGTCTCGGAGATCAAGGACGAGTTGGGCTCGACGATGAACGAAAACGTCGCCGTCTTCCGCGACGAGCAGAAGCTGCGACGCGCGCAGGAGATCGTCGCCCGGCTCAAGCAGGAGGCGGAGAGCGCCTGGATCGACGACCGCGGCACCGTCTTCAACCAGGATGTGCTGGGCGCCCTCGAGCTCGGCTATATGCTCGATGCTGCCGAGACGATCGTCGCGGCAGCGCTCGAGCGCAAGGAATCGCGCGGAGCGCATTTCCGGACGGACTTCTCCGAGCGCAACGACGAACAATGGCTCAAGCACATCACGCTGAGCCGAGGAGAAGACGGGTCCCCGCAGGTGTCCTATTCCCCGGTGACGATCACCCACTGGCAGCCGCAAGAGAGGACGTATTGAGATGGGCGAGTACACGCTGAAACTGCGCCGCTACTCGCCCGAGTCGGGTGAGGCGCCGTACTGGCAGGAGTTCAAGGTCGACCTCGAGGGACACCGCTCGGTACTCGAGGGCATCCTTCAGGTGCGCGACCGCGAGGACGGCACGGTCGGCATCCGCTGCTCCTGCCGGGCGGCGATCTGCGGTTCTTGCGGCGTGCGCATCAACGGCCGGCCGGGGCTGGCGTGTCATACGCATCTCGACAAGGCGGCAGCCGCGGCGAAGGACGGCGAGACGATCGTCGTCGAGCCGATGGGCAACATGCCCGTGATCAAGGACCTGATCGTCGACATGGACGCCGTCCACTGGAACAAGATCCAGCGAGTCACCCCTTGGCTGCTGCCCGACGGCGAGCCGCCGGAGCGCGAGTACATCGTTCCGCACGAGGCGATGGTCGACGTGACGCAATCGATGGCGTGTATCCAATGCGGCGCCTGCGTGTCGGACTGCCTGTCGATGGAGGTCGACCCCGGGTTCATCGGCCCGGCCGCACTCGCGAAGGCGTACCGCTTCGTCGGCGACCCGCGCGACGGCCAGCAGCGCGAGCGCCTCGAGGACCTCGCGGAAGACCCCCAGGGGATGTACGACTGTACCCACTGCTTCAACTGCATCGACGCCTGCCCGAAGGGCGTGGCGCCGATGAACCAGATCATGCGTCTGCGCCGGATCGCCGGCGCAGAGCACGGGATCGATGACGAGAACAACGGTCACCGCCACGAGACCGCATTCGTCAAGAACATCGAGCGAAACGGGCTGCTGCACGAAGCCGACCTGCTGCCCGACTCCTACGGCGGCAAGATGCACCCGCGCGCGCTGCCGGAGTTGGTCGGATCGCTGCCGGTGATAGCCAGGGCGCTGCGCCGCGGCAAGGTGACACCGGCGAAGGCGTTACTTCACCACAAGCTGCCGGACCAGCAAGCGGTGCGCGAGTTGTTTGAGCGCGTGGAATCAAAGCCCGAGCGCTACGAGCTCAACCTCTACATCGTCGGGGTGGACGAGGACCCGCCGGGGGCGAGCGCATGAAGGTCGCCTACTGGCCGGGCTGCGTCTCGCGCGGCTTCACCCCCGAGCTGCATGGCTCGATGGCGAAGGTGGCGCCACTGCTCGACATCGAGCTGATCGAGCTCGACCGCGCCTGCTGCTCGGGCGCGGGCGTGATCTCAGAGCACAACCAGGAGCTGGCGGATTCGCTCAACGCGCGCACGTTCGCGCTCGCGCAGCAGACCGACGGCGAGTTCATGATGAACATCTGCTCGACCTGCCAGGGCGCACAGACCGAGTGCCAAGAGAGGCTCGACGCCAACGCCGAGTACCGCGAGCACGTCAACCAGAACATCGCGCCCGAGGGGCTCAGCTACGAGAAGGGGATCGTCAACAAGAACTTTCTCTGGGTGCTCGTGGAGAACATCGGCCTCGACGAACTGCGCTCGCGCGTGCGGCGCCCGCTGACTGACCTGCGAGTCGGCCCGTTCTATGGCTGCTACATCGTTCGCCCGAGCGATCGCCTGGAGATTTCGGTCGACCAGCCGCGCGACCGTTACCTCCACATGGTGATCGAGGCGCTCGGCGCGACCGTGATCGACTACGCCGGGGTCTACAAGTGCTGTGGCTTCCCGATCATCACGATGAACAAGCAGGCGTCACTCAAGCAGGCCGGGACCCACCTCGCCGACGCGACCGACGCCGAGGCGGACTGCCTCGTGGTCCCCTGCCCGCTTTGCCATCTCAACCTCGACCTCCAGCAGCCGCTGGCGCAGAAGGTGGTGGGCCGCGACCTCGCGATGCCGGTGCTGCACCTGCCGCAGCTGGTGGGGTTGGCGCTCGGCCTCGATCCGTCCGAGCTCGAAATGCAACGCCACGTGGTCAAGCCGACCTCCGTTATCGACTGGACCCAGGCGGTCGTCGGCGCTTCGCCGGCGTAAGCCGGGCGGCCGCCGTCCGGGGCGAGCGGGCGGGCGGGCGGGCGGGGCCACCACCAGGGCCGGGGGTGTGTTCTCTTTCAGGATCCGGATACCAGCTGATACCACTGGAGATACCAATTGGTATCCACCTTCCGGCAAGGGGTATCGGGCCCGTCGCTCACCCGAGGGCGTGGCCGCGCTAGGCGGCGGCGGGCACCCGCAGCAGCGATCGTTCGAGCAGCAGCTCCGCGAGCTGGACCGCGTTGAGCGCGGCGCCCTTGCGCAGGTTGTCCGAGACCACCCACAGGTGAAGCGTGCGTTCCGCGGATGCGTCGCGGCGCACCCTGCCGACGAAGACCTCGTCGCGGCCGGCGGCCTCACGCGGAAGCGGATAGATGCCGCGAGACGGATCGTCGAGCACGATCACGCTCGGCGCCGCCGCCAGCAGCGAGCGACACTCCTCGGGCGACAGGTCGTCGCGCGTCTGCACGTTCACCGACTCGGCGTGGCAGTTGAGCACCGGAACGCGCGCGCAGGTGGCGGTGATGCGCAGCCCCGGGTCCGCGAGGATCTTGCGCGCCTCCCCCATCACCTTTCGCTCTTCGGTCGTGTAGTCGTCGCCTTCGCCGAATATCTCGACCTGAGGCAGCACGTTGAACGCGATCTGGTGGGGATACACCCGCGGCGCGTCGGGCTCGGACTCGTGCAGCAGCGCATGGGTCTGGTCGCGCAGCTCGTCCATCGCCCGCGCGCCCGTGCCCGAGGTCGATTGATACGTCGAGACGATCACCCGCTCCAGCCCGACGGCGTCGGCGATCGGCTTGAGCGCCACCACCAGCTGCATTACCGAGCAGTTCGGATTCGCGACGATCCCGCGGTGTGACTCCAATGCCTCGGGGTTGACCTCGGCGACGACCAGCGGGACGTCGGCCTCCATCCTCCAGGTCGAGGAGTTGTCGACCACGGTGGCGCCCGCTGCGACGAACCGTGGCGCCCACTCGCGCGAGATCGTCGACCCGGCCGAGAAGAGCGCCAGGTCAAACCCCTGAATCGCGTCGTCTTCGAGCGAGCGCACCGCCAGTTCGCCGAGCCGGCGGCCGACCGAGCGCTCGGAGGCGAATGCAACGATCTCGGCGGCGGGAAAGCGGCGCTGCGCAAGGATCTCCAGCATCGCGGTCCCGACCGCGCCGGTCGCGCCGACCACGGCCACCCGGGGGGCGTCAGCGCTCATGCGACCGCTTCCCCGAACGGCCGCTCCGGCCCGATCGTGCCTTCACCCGACAGCCCGAAGGCGGAGTGCAGCGCGCGGACGGCGGTCTGCACCTGATCGCCGCTGATCACGCAGGAGATCTTGATCGGCGACGTCGAGATCATCTCGATGTTGATCCCATGCTCGCCGAGAATGCGGAAGACCTTCGCCGCAACGCCTGGGTGGGAGCGCATTCCGGCGCCGATGATCGACACCTTGCCCATGTGCTCGTCGGTCGCCACGCCGGCGATCCCCAGCTCGCTCGCGACGCCGTCGAGGGTCGCACCGGCCTGGCGCAGGTCCTCGCGCGCGACCGTGAAGGACATGTCCGCGCGGCTGGCGGCTGCACCGTCCTGGGCCAGCGGCTCGTTCTGGATGATCATGTCGACGTTGACGTTCGCGTCGGCAAGCGCGCCGAAGATGCGCCCCGCGACACCGGGCGTGTCCGGCACGCCGAGCAGCGTCACGCGCGCCTCCTCGGTGGAATGGGTCACGGCGGTTATGAGCGGATGTTCCATCGTCTCGTCGACTCCGAGGACAACGGTACCGGGCGACTCGTCGAACGCCGAGCGGCAGTGGATGCGCACTCCATGGTTGCGCGCGTACTCGACCGCGCGCAGCTGCATCACCTTGGCGCCCGAAGCCGACATCTCGAGCATCTCCTCGAACGCGAGCGCTCGCAGGAGCCTGGCGTCCTCAACGATCCGGGGATCGGCGGAGAAGACCCCGGCCACGTCCGTGTAGATCTCGCAGACCTCCGCGCCAACCGCCGCCGCAACGGCGACGGCAGTCGTATCCGAGCCGCCACGGCCGAGCGTCGTGACATCGCGTTGCGTGCTCGAGACGCCTTGAAAGCCCGCGACCAGGACAATGGCACCGTCGTCGAGCGCTTGTTTTATGCGATCCGCACGTACATCCAGGATTCGGGCCTTCGTGTGCGAGGCGTCCGTGACGATGCCGGCCTGCGAGCCGGTGAGCGAGATCGCGCGGTGCCCCAGGTCGTGGATCGCCATCGCGCAAAGCGCACACGAGATGCGCTCGCCCGTCGAGAGCAGCATGTCCAGCTCGCGCGGATCGGGCGCCGGCGAGACCTCTTGGGCCATCGCGAGCAGCTCGTCGGTGGTCGACCCGCGCGCCGAGAGCACGGCGACGACGCGGTCGCCGGCGGCGCGGCGCTTGACGATTCGCCGCGCGGCCGCCTTGACGCGCTCCGCGTCGGCGACGGACGTACCGCCGAACTTCATCACTACGGTGCTGGGCACGACTAGACGGTTGGTCCCAGGTCCGCGGGTGCGCGGTCAGTGCCCGAATCAGCCATGCCGAAAGGTTAGTCGGTGAGGGTAAGGCTCCCGCGACGCCGGCGCGAGAGCCACGACGACGATCCGTGGCACGACATCGTGCGGCGCTACCGGCGCCGGCGCGCAATCGGGATCGGGGCGCTGTGCGTCGCCCTTGCGCTGATCGGCTTTGGAATCGCGCGCCTGCTCAGCCCCTCGGACGGCCCGCAGCGACGCGGCGGCGGTTCCACCCAGGCGCGGACTCAGCGCGCCGGCAAGCAGAAGCCTCGCTCCCGTTTGAGTCCGCAGGCGCGCGCCGCGGCGCGACTCCCCCTGCACACGCAGGTCGCTCAACTCTTCATGATCGGGTTCAGCGGCGCCCAGCCGAACGACCCCGGCGTCAAGCGGGCCCTGCAGCGTCCGTGGGGCGGATTCGTGCTCGACAGCGGCAACTATTCCGACCCCACCCAGCTCGCCGCCCTGACGGGTTCGCTGCTCGCCGCGGCGAGCACAAGCCATCGTCAGCCTCCACTGATCGCCGCCGCCCAGGAGGGCGGGGGCGCGTCCGCATTTGCGGGCTTACCGCCGCGCTCGCAGCAGCGCATCGGCACGAACGGGCAGTCCTCGCTTGCCCGCAGCGAAGCCCTTCGGGCAGCCCGCAAGCTCCAGTCGCTGGGCGTGAACATGACCCTCGCACCGGTCGCCGACGTGGGCACCCCAGGCGGTGCGCTCGAGGCACGCGTGTTCGGCGACGAGTCCAGCGCGGTCGCGCGGATGGTCAGTGCGGCGGCCGCCGGCTATCAGTCACAAGGGATGATCGCCGCCGTCGGACACTTCCCCGGGTCAGGCGCGGCGACACAGGATCCCGACGTGGCCCAGGCGAGCGTCGGCCTGACGCTGCCCGACCTGATGGCGCGCGACATCCGCCCCTTCATGGCGATCGCAGACCGCGTTCCCGTGGTCGTGATGTCCAATGCCGCCTATGCGGCCTACGACGGAGTGACTCCGGCCGTGCTCCTGCCGAAAGTGATCGAGGGCCTGCTGCGCAAGCGGCTCAAGTTTGCGGGAGTAGTCATGAGCGACGACCTCGCGGCGACCACCGCTGCGACCGGCGGAAGCGTGAGCACCGCCGCGGTCGCCGCAGTGCGTGCCGGCACCGACCTGCTCTATGTCCGCGGCGCGGTGGCGACGCGCGAAGCCGCGTACGCGGCGATCCTCCAGGCGCTGCGCCAGGGCAAGCTGTCGCGTGACCGCGTCGCCGAGGCGGCCGGCCGGGTGCTCGCGCTCAAGCGGCGCTACCGACTCTCGAGCAACAAGCCGCCGAAGCCTCCGCCGACGCCGACGCCGACCAGGCCGGCCACGCCGGGAGCGCCGGGCGCGAAGCCGTGATCTCGAGCACCTAGAGTGCCCGCCGACCGGCCAGCGCCTTGCCGAGCGTGACCTCGTCGGCGTACTCGAGGTCGGCGCCCACCGGCAGGCCGCTGGCGAGGCGGGTCACCGAGACTTCGGGAGCGCGCTCGCGCAGCCCGTCGGCGATGTAGAGCGCAGTCGCCTCGCCGGTGGTCGTCGGATTGGTCGCGAGCACCACTTCCCGCACCTCGCCGTTGTCGCCGGGCACGCGCGCGAACAGCTCGGCGATGCGGATGTCCTCGGGATCGACGCCGTCGATCGGCGACAGCGCCCCGCCGAGCACGTGGTAGGTGCCGCGGTACTCGTGCGTGCGCTCGATCGGGATGACGTCGCTTGGCTCCTCGACGACGCAAATCATCGCGGCGTCTCGCCGCGGGTCCTCGCAAATGCGGCAGCGTGGTCCGTCGGCGAGGTTGAAGCAGATCTCGCACGGCCCCACGCGCTCCTTGACCTCGCGAATCGCATCGGCGAGCGCGTTGGCGTCCTCGTCGCCTGAGCGCAATATGTGAAACGCCAGCCTCTGCGCGGTACGTCCACCGATGCCGGGCAGCTTGCCCAGCTCGGTGATCAGCCGTTGGACCGGCGGCGCGTACACGTGAGCTTCTACAGACCCGGCAAGCCGAGCCCGCCGAGGCCGCCCGCGAGACCGCCCATCTTGCCGGCCGCAAGCTCCTGCGCCGAGCGCAGCGCCTCGTTGACGGCCGCCAGCACCAGATCCTGGAGCAGCTCGACGTCTTCCGGATCGACCGCCTGCGCGTCGATCGTGATCTCCTTGAGTTCCAGGTCGCCCGAGATCTTGCAGCGCACCATGCCTCCGCCGGCGGAGGCCTCGACGATCTCGTCCTTGAGCGACTCCTGCGCCGTCATCATCTCCTGCTGGAGCTTCTGAACCTGCTGGAGCATCTGCTGCATGTTCGGCTGCTGTGGCATCAAGCGCTCCGTTCGTTGGTGGACTGCGCAGGCGGGTGTTCGGCTGCGGGCAGCTCGAGCTCCTCGGCATCGAACTCCTGCTTCAGGCGCGCAACGAGCTCGTCTGGAGACAGCGCGGGCTCGGCGCGATCACCCTCGCCGTCGAGTCGCGCGCGCAGCTCGTAGGCAAGCCGCAGGGGGCGTCCGGCCAGCGCCCGGAGCGCCTCGCCGACCGCCACCCGATTGGACGCGTCCTCCGCTTTGCGCTTGAGAAATTCAGATGCCTCGGCGAAGGCGACGGTCAACTCGTCGCCCTTGAGCGCCACGGGCCGAGCGTCGGCGAGCAGCGCGGCGAGCAGCTTGTTCTCGTTGCGAATGCCGTCGATCACGCCCGGCCAGAAGCGCTTGATCGCCTCGAGATCGAGCGGCGGGGCACCGGCGGGGGGCTCCGAGTCGGGGTCGGAGTCGGGTCTTGTCGCCGGCTCCGGTTGCCCTGGCCGCTCCGGCCGCCCCGACTGCCCCGGCTGCGGACCCTCGTCGGGCCCAAGCTGTGACTCCAGGCGCTCCAGGCGCATCAGCAGCGTTCGCGTCGAGACGTCGACCTCGGGCGTGGACGCCTTGATCAGCGCCAGCTCGAGCTGGGTGCGCGCGTCGGCGCCCGCCTTCAGCGCCTCGTAACCGGCGGCGAGCAGCTCGAGCAGCCCGATCACGTCGGCGCGCTGGAGCCTGCTCGCCTGGGCCGGCAGCCGCTGATCGCGCTCGGGCGTTAGCGACAACTCGCGCGGGACCTCGCCGAGCGTCTGGACGATCATCAACTCGCGCGCGTGAGCCTCGAGGTCGCGCATGAACTGCTCGCTGTCGCGGCCGGACTCGGCGAGCCTCGCGGCGGCCAGCAGGGCGGCGCGAGGATCGTGCTCACCGACGGCATCGAGCGTCTCGAACAGCAGATCCGCGTCGGCGACACCCAGCACCGAGAGCACGTCCGCGAGCTCGATCGAGCTGCCGGAATAGGTGACCAGCTGCTCCAGCGCGCCGAGCGCGTCGCGGAAGGAGCCGGTCGCCGAGCGCGCGATCAGTCCCACCGCTTCGCTGGGCAGCTCGATCCCCTCGGCCTCTGCCGCGCGTCGCAGCACAAGCGCCAGCTGCTCGACCGTGGGACGACCGAAGTCGAAGCGATGGCAGCGGTCGACGACGGTCGCCATGATCTTCTGCGCCTCGGTAGTCGCGAGCACGAAGTGGGTGTTCGGCGGCGGCTCCTC
>DASZZG010000172.1:0-4787 GCA_035543355.1 Solirubrobacteraceae bacterium
CAGCTACCACGAATCCCCCGCCGGGCATCACATCGACCCGCGCGAGCTGGGCACGTTCGCCGACTGGGTCGCCGGCGTGATCGGACCCCAGGCAGCCTCCGCTGCGCAATGATGGGCGCTGGATGACCGGCCGAGCCGACAGATGAGCGCCACCGCGACCGGACGGCCACCCTGGCATGGCGTCTTCCACGATCCGGTGCTGCGCCCATGGCTCGAGGTGCTGCTCGATGCGCTCGAGGGAACCGAGCTGTTCGACGCGCATGCCCACACCGGCTGCAACGACCCCGACGGATTCAAGCTCTCGGCCGAGGAGCTGATCGCCGGCGTCAAGCGCGCCGGGGCGCGCGCGATGGTCACGCCGATGCACGAGCCCGACGGCTACCCGCCGCACAACGATCGCGTGATCGCCGAGGCCGCCGCGTCCGACGGCCTGCTGGTCCCGTTCTGCCGGCTCGACCCCAACTCCGATCCCGTCGCCGAGGCGCGCCGCTGCCTCGACGCGGGCGCCAAGGGGATCAAGTTGCATCCGCGCGCCGAGGGTTTCTCGATGGGCGATCCCGCCGTCGCCGAGATCGTCACGCTGGCGCACGAGCGCAGCCTGCCCGTGCTGATCCATGCGGGACGGGGCATCCCGGCGCTCGGCGCTCATACGGTCGAGTTGGCACAGCGCTTCCCGCAGGCGCGGATGATCCTCGCGCATGCCGGGATCTGCGACCTCGCCTGGATCTGGCGGCCGGCGCTCGACACCCCCAACCTGTTCTTCGACACCGCCTGGTGGAGCCCGTCGGACCAGCTTGCGCTGTTCGCACAGGTTCCACCCGGCCAGATCCTGCTCGGGACCGACCCGCCCTACGGGACGACCACCCTCGGGGCGATCATGGCGCTGCGCAGCGCGCTCGCCGTCGGGCTTTCGCCCGAGCAGATCGCCGTCATCGCCGGAGGCCAGTTCGTGCGCCTGATCGCGGGCGAGCAGCCGCTCGACCTCGGTCCGCCGCCGGGCGTCGCGGGCCTTGCTGTCTGGGACATCGCGCTCGACCGCGTCTACACCTTCCTGATCACCGCGCTCGGCAGGATGATGCTCGCCATGGACGGCAGCGAGCCGCTGGCGCTCGCCCGCCTCGCCTGCGCGGTCGGCGACGACGCGCCACAGGCGCACGTCTGCGCATCGATCAACAGGCTGCTCGACCTGCGCGAGCAGCTGCTCGCGCAGGCAGGCGCCGCCGACCCTCGCCTCGGGCTGGGACTCGTCGTGATAGCGGCGAACATCGCCCGGACTCCGTCGGCGCCGCTGCCCGAGCTGGCGGGCGAGCACGCCACCGCCGGTCCGCAGCGGCCGCCTGCAAGCGACTGAGAACTACAGCTAGGCGTCCGGTGCGCCGACTAGAACATCACCATGACTCAGTTGCATTTGCCCAACGGGTGCTCCGATCACGATCGCGTGCTGGCGGAGCGGGTGGCCGCTGGGCTGGGGCTGCGCGAGCTGACGGTCTGCCACGTAGCGCCGTCGCGCCGCGTCAGGTCGATGGCGATCGACCGTGTGGCGGCGCCGTCACCGGCGGGCGGGCTGATCGCAGAGCTGGCAATCGGTGTGGCGTTCCTCGTGAACGCCCTTGTCGACGCCGTTAGCCAGCGCGCGCGGGTAGCTCGCTAGCCGTCTCGGACTCCGACGCGGCCTCGGCGGCCTCGTCAGGGTCGTCGTCGGGCAGGTCGCCGCCGCGCTCGGTGCCGGCGATCAGCTCGTCGGGCGCCTTCTCCTTGGGCACGAAGCCGCTCTTCATGCCGAAGTAGGTGGCCTGCGGGTGGTGCGCGACGATCGCCACCGTCGATTGCTCGGGCTCGACCGCGTAGCCGCTCGACAGCGACAGCCCGATCTGCGCGGCGTCGAGCAGGGAGAAGACCTTGACGTGCTCGGACTGGTCGGGGCATGCCGGGTAGCCCCAGGAGTAGCGCCGGCCCTGGTCGGGGTCGATCCCGAGCTCCGCACGGATACGCGAGTGCAGCCACTCCGCGAGGCCCTCGGCCGTCTGCACGCCGAGCCCGTGGACGAACAGCTGCTCGGCGAACTCGCCGTTGCGCTCGAGCGCGCCGATCAGCTTGGTCACCTCGGGACCGACCGTGACCGCCTGGAGCGCGACGGCGTCGCGCTCGCCGCTGTCGATCGGCCGGAAGTAGTCGGCGAGGCAGATGCGGTCGTGCCGTGGCTGGCGCGGGAAGACGAGCCGCTCGACCTCACGCGCGGGGTCGGAGGGATCGAAGATGACCACCTCATTGCCGTCCGCGTTGCAGGGAAAGTAGCCGTAGCGGCCCTTCGGCCGCAGGTAGTCCTGTTCGCGCCACATCCGCTCCAGGCGCGGGACGAAGTCCTCGTCGAGCAGCTTCTTCCAGGCCTCGCCCTTGACTCCGCGCCCGCCCCAGTGCAGCTTGAACAGGACATGGCGGTCGAGGTGGGAGAAGACCTCGTCGAGGTCGATCTCGACTTCGCGCACACCCCGGAATGGCGGCGTGGGAATCGGCGTGTCGGTGCGGACCTTCGAGCGCACCGAGGCGTCGTCGGTCGGCGGCGCGTCGTCGACCTCCACCACCTTCTCGCGCAGCACGCGGGCCTCGTCACGAATGCGCTCGACGATCACGGGACGGGCCTCCTCGTCGACCAGCTCATCCATCACGGCGAGTCCCGCGAAGGCGTCCTTGCAGTAGAACACGCCGGGGCCGTAGACCTCGTCGGAGTCGGCGCCGCCGGGATAGAGGATGCGCCGTCCGAAGTCGCGGTTGATCGCCGCGCCGCCGATCAGCACGGGAAACTCGAGCCCCTGCTGGTGCAGCTCCGTGACGCACAGCGGCATCTGCTTGGAGGTCGAGACGAGCAGCGCCGAGAGACCGATCGCGGTCGCCTCGTGCTCCTTGGCGGCGTCGAGGATCTTGCCGATCGGGACCTGCTTGCCGAGGTCCACGACGGTGTAGCCGTTGTTGGTGAGAATCGTGTTGACGAGCGACTTGCCGATGTCGTGGACGTCGCCGAAGACCGTCGCCAGGACGACGGTGCCCTTGGTGTAGCCCTCGATCTTGTCGAGGTACTGCTCGAGTTGGGCGACCGCGCGCTTCATCACCTCCGCGGACTGGAGCACGAACGGCAGGATCAGCTCGCCGGCGCCGAACTTGTCGCCGACCTCCTTCATCGCTGGCAGCAGGACCTCGTTGAGCGTGGGGACGGCGCCGATCTTCTCCACCGAAGCGTCGATCTGGGCTTCGACGCCTTCCTTCTTGCGCCTGAGGATGTGCCAGTGCAGCGCCTCCTCCGGTTCCATGTCGGCGGTCGGATCGGCCTCTTCCTCGGCGGCCTCGCCGCCCTTTGACTCGAAGTGCTCGATGAAGCGCTCGAGTGCGTCCTCGCGGCGGTTGAAGACGAGGTCGTCGGCAAGCTCGCGCTCCGCGTCGCCGATCTCCGGATACGGGGTCACCTCCGCGGGATGGACCATCGCCAGGTCGAGCCCCGCCTCGACCGCGTGGTGCAGGAAGACCGAGTTGAGCACGGCGCGCGCCGGCGGCGAGACGCCGAAGGAGACGTTGGAGACGCCGAGCGAGGTCTTGCACTGGGGCAGCTCGGCCTTGATCGCGCGGATTCCGTCGAGCGTCTGGTTGGCCGAGTCGCGCCACTCCTCCTCGCCGGTGGTCAGCGTGAAGGTGAGCGCGTCGAAGATCAGCAGCTCGGGGTCAAGCCCGTGCTCCTCGCAGACGTAGCCGTGGATGCGCTTGGCGATGTCGACCTTGCGCTGGCTCGTCTTGCCCATCGACTCCTCGTCGATCGTCAACGCGATCAGCGCGGCGCCATGCGCCATGCACAGCGGGACGACCCGATCGAGCTTGTCTCGGCCCGCCTCGAGGTTGACCGAGTTGACGATCGCGCGGCCGGGGATCTGCTCGAGCGCCGCCTGCATCACCTCGGGCTCGGTGGAGTCGATCTGGATCGGCGCCTCCAGTGAGAGCGAGATCTTCTTCGCGAGCAGGCGCATCTGCTCGTCCTCGTCGGCGCGTTCGGTCAGCGCAACGCAGAGGTCGAGCACGTGTGCTCCGCCCTCGACCTGGCTCGTGGCGATCGTCATCAGTCCGTCGTAGTCGTCGTCGAGCAGCATCTGCTTGGCGCGGCGCGAGCCCTGCGAGTTGACGCGCTCGCCGGTGATCGTCGGCGCCGGCTCCTGCGCCAGCGGGGTAGCCGCGATCATCGACGAGACGTGGGGTGGGCGCGGCGCCGGCCGCGTGCCCACCTCGCGGCCCTTGACGCGATCGCAGAGCGCTGCGATGTGCTCGGGCGTCGTGCCGCAGCAGCCGCCGACGATCGCCACTCCGTAGCGCTCGACGAACTCGGCCAGCGCGTCGGCGAGCTCGTCGGGCTGCTCGGGAAAGATCGTCTCGCCGGCCGGACCCTGGATCGGGATGCCGGCGTTGGGAATGCACGAGACCGGGACGGGGCAGAACTCTCCGAGGAAGCGGATCGCGTCGCGCATGTCGGCGGGCCCGGTCGAGCAGTTGAGGCCGATCGCCTGCACGCCGAGCGCCTCGAGCGTGGTCAGCACGGCGGATATGTCGGTGCCCAGCAGCATCTTGCCGCCCTGCGGCAGCAGCGAGACCTGCGTTTGGATCGGCAGCGTCGTGCCAGTCAGCGTGAAGGCCTCGCGGCAGCCGAAGACCGACGCCTTGACCTCGAGGATGTCCTGCGCCGTCTCGATCAGCAGCAGGTCGGCGCCGCCGCCGATCAGCCCGCGCGCCTGCTCGGTGAAGATCTCCACCAG